>JANNFH010000140.1:0-33950 GCA_031379565.1 Alphaproteobacteria bacterium | reverse complement strand
GGGGGGGCGAGCAGAAATAAACGCGCCGCCTGCCCAAACGCAGCCGCCGGCGCCAGAGGCGAAGTCAGCACAACATTCCGCACGCCCCCCACCCTCTACCCTCTCCCCCGTTGGGGGAGGGGAGCGCACACTTGTTTCGCCCCTCGCCAGGCGTCTTGCGCGGCAAGCCGACATCGACATCGCCCATCTCATCGGCTCTGGCCCGCACGGGTGCATCGTCAAGCGCGATATCGAAGCGGCCCAGCACAAGCGCCCGCTGGCGGCGGAGCGTTCGCTGACCGTTCAGGCGCCCGCCGCCGGCCCCGCCCTGCACAAGACGCTCGAACAGCAAGGCGTGCCGCCCGGCAGCTACGACCTCGTGCCGCTCGACCTCATGCGCAAGACCATCGCCAAGCGCATGACCGAGAGTTTTCGCGACGTGCCGCATTTCCCACTCAGTATCGACATCGAGATTGACGCGCTGCTGAAAGCGCGCGGCGAGATCAATAAGCGCTTCGGCGAAAAGGGCGTGAAGATTTCCATCAACGACATGTGCATCAAGGCGGCGGCCTTGGCGCTGAAACTGGTTCCGGAATCCAACGCCAGCTACACGCCCGATGGCATCGCCTTGCATCATCACGCCGACATCGCCGTCGCGGTGGCGATTCCGCACGGACTGATCACGCCGATCATCTGGCAAGCCGAAACCAAGGGCCTGGCGCAAATTTCCCATGAAATGGCCGACCTCGCCGAACGCGCCCGCAACAAGAAATTGAAGCCGGAAGAATTCCAGGGCGGCACCTTCTCACTCTCCAACATGGGCATGCTGGGCATCAAGAATTTCGCCTCGATCATCAACGAGCCGCATGGCATGATCATGTCAATCGGCGCCGGCGAAAAACGCCCAATCGTGAAAAACGATGCGCTGGCGATCGCGACCAT
Organism: Alphaproteobacteria bacterium; assembly: GCA_031379565.1. Lineage (GTDB taxonomy): Bacteria > Pseudomonadota > Alphaproteobacteria > Caulobacterales > Aquidulcibacteraceae > Vitreimonas. The sequence goes on along the minus strand of JANNFH010000140.1, from coordinate 33,029 downwards.
GATGAGTGTAACCGTGACCTGCGATCACCGCGTGGTGGATGGCGCGCTCGGGGCGGCGTTTTTGAAGGCGTTCCGGAGCTTTCTGGAAGACCCGATGGCGATGTTGTTGTAGGTACTGAAGGGGCGCTCTCCGCGAGCAGACGTCGGTGCTCAGGCTGCGTTCGCCGCTTTCAATTTCTTCGTCACCAGCACGCCAAGCGCACGCGCCACGGTGGCGCGGATATCGTGTTGTGAGTTCGGCAATTCGGCGAGTTGGACGATGGCGTCGAGTTGCGCTTTCACCACCTCTTGGTTCAATACCCCGTTCGCGCCGACGCCTTTGACATAGCTGAGCAGGGACGCGCACGCCGACATGAGCATCTCATCGCCTATGTCGCCGGCCAGTTGGTTGAGCTGGGCGCAGGTAAGCAATACATCGCGCATGGACTTTGGCTCGTCCGGCGTCACTTTCCTCGCCAGCGCCTGGATACGCTCGGCGTACATGCGGGCGAGGCCCTTCTTGATCTGCACGTCGGGTGTGTCAGCATGTTCGTTGTCGGCGTCGAACAGGCGCCGCCGGGGGCCAACGTAGGCCGCATCGTTGGCGGTATTTCTCCGCCGCCGGCAGGGGCCATTGTAGGTCGCGCTCTCGATGAATTCGCGCTGCCGCTTGCGTACCGCCTTGACGCGGGCAAGAAGTGTTCGGGCGTTGAACGGCTTCAACACGAATTCGTCGACCCCGCAATTGCGCGCCGCCTCGACCTCGCCCGCCATGTTGCGCTCAGCGACCATGATGATGGGCATCGCCTTCAAATGCGTGCCGGCTTCACCCGCGCGCAGGCGCTTGGCGAGGGAGAGCCCGTCGCCGCCTTCCATGTCCCAATCGGTGATGATGAGGTCAGGCAGAAAATAGCCAAGCGCCTCGAAGCATTGGCCGACGCTCTCAGCCTGTTCGATGCGCACCCGGCCGAGCACGCGCACGGTCTCGGCGATCAGCCGCCGTTGAAACGGCTGATCGTCGACAATCAGGACTTTCAGGATGGCCTCTTCGCCGTCCGCGCTCATGTCCAGGCCCCAAAGGAGGCGACAAATTAACCGAGGCTGCTTGATTTTCCGCTAAGGCGGCGTTGCTTTCGTCGTTAACGAGCGGTGAATCGGATAGACCTCTCCCATGCTGTCGCTCCTGCTCGCCTCGTTCGTCACCTTTTTTGTCGCTATCGACCCCGTCGCGATGGCGCCGATGTTCGCGACCATGACCCAGCGCATGGCCCCCGACTGGCGTCGGTTCATGGCGCTCAAATCGGTGGCCATCGCCACCGGCGTGCTGTTGGGGTTCGCCTTCGGCGGGGCCTGGCTGCTGGAGCATTTGGGGGTCTCGATCGATTCGTTCCGCATCGCCGGCGGGCTGCTCTTGTTCTTGATTGCGGTGGACATGCTGTTTGAGAAACGCAGCGAACGCCGCGAGGAGCGGGCCGAAAAGGTCGCCGCCGAGCAGGCGAGCCATCCCGGCAAGCAGGACGACATCTCGGTATTTCCCCTCGCCATCCCGCTGATTTCTGGTCCCGGCGCGATCGCGTCGATCATGTTGTTCTTTGCCGAGCATACCGACCTTGCCAGCCGATCCATGGTGCTGCTTGGGGTCGGGGCAAATCTGGCGCTGTGCCTGGCGGCGTTCTTGTTCTCGGGCGCGCTCAACCGGATCATGGGCGAAACCGTGGCCTCGATGCTGACGCGGATTTTTGGGATTTTGCTGGCGGCGTTGGCGGCGCAGTTTGTGGTCGATGGAATAAAAAACGCGTTCGCGATCGGCTAGGCATTTTTCTACGGGCTGATAGATATGGCCCATGAGCACTTCCTTCGACGTCATCATCATCGGTTCCGGGCCCGGCGGCTATGTGACCGCTATTCGCGCTGCGCAATTGGGCATGAAGGTCGCCATCGTTGAGCGCGACCGGCTGGGCGGCATCTGCCTGAACTGGGGCTGCATCCCGACCAAGGCGTTGCTGCGCTCGGCGGAAGTGTACCGCAATTTTCAAAACGCAAAGGAATTTGGGCTGAGCGCCGAGGGCGTGAGCTTCAATAGCGCCGCTGTCGTGCAGCGTTCGCGCGGAGTGGCCGACCGGATGGCCAAGGGCGTCGCCTTCCTGATGAAGAAGAACAAGATCGAAGTGATTCAGGGCGAAGCGCGCCTGGAGAAGGGGAGCAGCGCGCCGAAGGCGGTTGTCAAAAAGGACGGCCAGGAAACGCCTTATGAGGCAAAGCACGTCATCCTCGCCACCGGCGCACGCGCGCGCGAAATTCCAGCGGCGGGCTTGAAGAGCGACGGCAAGCGCATCTGGACCTATCGCGAAGCGATGAACCCGCCGGAATGGCCGGAGAGCTTGCTGGTGTTCGGTTCCGGCGCCATCGGCATCGAGTTCGCGGCCTTCTATGCCGCGTTCGGCGTGAAGGTGACAGTTGTGGCATTGCTCGACCGGATTTTACCGGTGGAAGACGAGGAGGTTTCCGCGTTCGCCAAGAAGCGCTTCGAGAAAGAGGGGATGAAGATCCTCACGTCCACGGAAGCCAAAGCGCTGAAAGCCACGGCAAGCGGTGTCGAAGCGCAAATCGTATCGGGCGGCAAAACCGAAACGCTGACCGCCTCGCACGCGATCGTGGCGGTGGGGATCGCGGGGAATGTGGAGGGGCTCGGGCTCGAAGCGCTCGGCGCCAGGGTGGAGAAGGGCCACATCGTCACCGACGGCTACGGCAAGACCGGCGTTGCGGGCCTCTATGCCATCGGCGATGTCACCGGGGCGCCCTGGCTGGCGCACAAGGCGAGCCATGAGGGGATCATCTGCGCCGAAACCATTGCGGGCTTAAAGCCGCATCCTCTGATCAAGGAGCGCATTCCCGGCTGCACCTATTCGCATCCCCAAGTCGCGAGCGTGGGACTGACGGAGGCGGCCGCGAGGGAAGCTGGTCGCGAAGTGCGCGTCGGCAAGTTTCCGTTCGTCGGCAACGGCAAGGCGATTGCGCTTGGCGAGGATCAGGGCTTCGTCAAAACCGTGTTCGACGCCAAGACCGGCGAGTTGTTAGGCGCACACATGATTGGCGCGGAAGTTACGGAGCTGATCCAAGGCTACGCCGTGGCGATGCAAGCGGAAGTCACTGAGCACGAGCTAATGGAAACCGTGTTCCCGCACCCGACGTTGAGCGAGATGATGCACGAAGCGGTGCTCGATGCGTATGGGCGGGCGCTGCATATTTGACCTCAGTCATTCCAGGTCGCGCTTCGCGCGTCTGGAATGATTGAGGCAGCTAAGCTGCTTCCGCCTGCGCAAACCGCTCCGCCGCCACTTTTTGCAGTACGACGTAATCGGTTTTGCCTGAACCGAGCACCGGAATGGCGTCGATATTGACGATGCGCTTGGGCACGGCGAGTTCCGGCGCGCCATTGGCCTTGGCCCAGGTGAGCAAATCGGCGGCTTCGGCGTGGGGATTATCGGTGAAGAGGATGATGCGTTCGCCCTTGCGCGGGTCGGGCAGCGCGATCGCGGCGTGGGTGTTGTGCGGCCACACCGTTTGGGCGTAGCCCTCGACCGCGTTCAAGGACACCATCTCGCCGCCAATCTTGGCGAAGCGCTTCACCCGGCCGAGGATGCGGATGAAACCGTCTGCATCGACATCGACCACATCGCCGGTGTCGTGCCAGCCTTGCGGCAACACGTCGATTCCGAACGGTTTTGTTGGGTCAAGATAGCCGCGCATCACGTTGGGGCCGCGCACGAACAGGCGCTGGCCGCCTTCGATGCCGGGCACAGGCTCAAGCCGCCATTCCATGCCTGGGAGGAATTGGCCGACCGTGCCGTGCCGATTGATGGCGGGAATGTTGGCAGAGATGACAGGAGAGGCCTCGGTCGCGCCATAGGCTTCCAGCAATTCGACGCCAAAGCGTTCCTTATAGACTTCGCGGGTTTCTTCTTTCACCCGCTCGGCGCCGCAGACCAGCAGCCGGAGGCAACTCAAATCGCCATCGGCGGCGTTGCGCGCATATTGCTGCGCGAATGTATCCGTGGCGAAAAACACGTTGGCGCCGGTGTCGCGGATTAGTTTTGGGATTTCCTTCACCTGCATGGGCGAGGGAAACAGGAACGTCTTGTGCCCGGTGAACAGCGGCAGGAACACGCCCGCCGTCAGCCCGAAACAATGGAACATTGGCAGCGGGCAGAAGAACGACCAATCCGGCTCGAACGGCACGTGCGCGTAGGCCTGCTCGCAATTGGCGACGATGTTGGCGTGTGAGAGCACCGCGCCTTTTGGCGTGCCGTAGGAGCCCGAAGTGAACAGGATGACGCCGGTATCGTCCGGATCGCCCTTGGCTGCGAACAGGCGCGGCCAAAAACCCTTCACCAGAGCGATAATCTTGTCGCCCCAATCGATCGATTTGCGGACGTCCTCAAGATAAATCAGGCGCGCGTGCTTCTCGAGTTCGAGGACAAGCGGCTCCAGTTTCGCGATCTGGATGAAGCGGCGCGAGGTCAGAATCTTGCGCACGTTCGCCGCTTCGCACGCGGAGCGCAAATTCATGGCGCCGGCGGTAAAATTGAGCATCGCCGGGGTCCGGCCGATGGCGTGCAGCGCGAAGAACGTCACCACGGCGCCAACCCCTGTGGGCAGCATCACGCCCGCGGTTTCGCGGCGCTTGATCAGAGTGTCGATTTTGCCGCCGAGCGCGAAAGCGCCGCGGATGATGTCCTCATAGCTGAGCACGCGGCGCTCGTGATCTTCAAGGATCGGGGTTTTGCCGCCCTTGGCGTCGCGCGCCCGCAAGAGGGCCTCGAACAAGGTGACGCGCGTGCGCGCCAGCTCGAACACTCGTTGCGTCATGTCGGTGATGCCTCCGGTTTCCCGTCCCAGCGCGCCGCCTGGATTCTCCCGGCGCGCGCCGCGTGATTATTGTTTCACACCTGAAACACGAGCCTAGCGGCGCCGCCAATTTTGGCAAGACATCGCCCCAGCAAGGGAACGCGGGAGAAGGGGCTCGACCCCGATTTGTCCGTTGCGGGACAAGGCCCGGAGCCTCATGTTCGGGTCATGACGACGCTTCTCGATTTGCGCGAAAACGGCCCGGCCAGGGCACGCCATCCGGAGAAACAAGCCCGGCCGGACGCAACTTCGCCCCGCAAGCCTGATTGGATTCGGGTCAAGGCCCCCACCAGCCCGGCTTATCACGCCACCAAGGAGCTGGTGCGTTCGCTGAACCTGGTCACGGTGTGCGAGGAGGCCTCCTGCCCCAACATTGGCGAATGCTGGAGCGTCAAGCACGCCACTTTCATGATCCTGGGCGATACCTGCACAAGGGCGTGCAGCTTCTGTAACGTCGCCACCGGCATGCCCGGGCCACTCGATCCTAACGAGCCGGAGAATGTCGCCAAGGCGACAGCGGCGATGGCGCTGCGGCACGTGGTGGTGACGTCGGTCGACCGCGACGATCTTGCCGATGGCGGCGCGCAGCATTTTGTTGAGACGATTGCCGCCATCCGGCGCCTCGCGCCGGAAACGACGATCGAAATCTTGACGCCGGATTTTCTGCGCAAGCCCGGAGCGGCGGAGCGCGTCATCGATGCACGCCCCGACGTGTTCAACCACAATCTTGAAACCGTGCCCCGGCTCTATCATTCCGTCCGCCCCGGCGCGCGCTATTACCAATCGCTGCGCCTACTCGACACTGTGAAGCAACGCGATCCGCGGCAATTTACAAAGTCGGGGTTGATGGTGGGGCTCGGCGAGGCGAAAGACGAAGTGCTGCAAGTGATGGACGATCTCCGTGTCGCGGGCGTCGATTTTCTTACCATCGGCCAATATTTGCAGCCGACCAAGAAGCACGCGGGAATCGAAAAATTCTGGACCCCGGACGAGTTCAAAGCGCTGGAAACGATCGCGTACGCCAAAGGCTTCCTGATGGTCTCGGCCTCCCCGCTGACCCGCTCCTCGCATCACGCCGGCGAGGATTTCGCGCGGCTGAAGGCGGCGCGGCTGGCGGCGAGCGCGTGAGCGCAATCAGCGCTTTTTTTCCCCCGCATGCGGGGGAAGTGGGCCGCGCGCAGCGCGGGTCGATGGGGGGAGCTGCCGCGTTCCCCCTCAGTCAGTCCGCTGCGCTTCCTGACAGCTCCCCCCCGCCGAAATCGCAAAGCGATTTCGGACGATTGACAATCGCCGGCCGCGGAGCGGTCGGTGGCGGGGGAGCAAAGTGTCGGCGCGCATGACCCGCGCCATTATCGAGGCCGAACGCGTGTTGCCCTACGATCCGGGCGATCTTTGCCGCCTTGTCGGCGATGTGCGCGAATATCCGAAATTCGTCCCCTGGCTGAAGAGCCTGCGCGTCACCGCCGAAGAGCCGCGCGCCGAGGGCGGCTGGGAGGGCGTCGCCGAGGCGATTGTCGGCTGGCGCGCGCTCACGGAGCGCTTCGCCACCAAAGTGCGCTGCGAGCCGGCGAAAGGCGAGGTGGAGGTATCTCTCGTCACTGGGCCGTTTCACGCGCTCGCCAATCGCTGGAACTTCACGCCGTACGGGCAGGGCGGCTCAAAAGTGAAATATTGGATCGCCTACGAATTCAAGAACCCGCTGCTGCAAGCAGCAATCTCCGCCAATCGCGAACGCATGGCGCGCCGCATCATGGAAGCGTTCGAGAAAGAGGCGAAGCGGAGATTGGGGTAGCGTTGCCGAGTTGCGCAGCTGCGCTCAAATAAAATGTGGTCTGCAAGCCAGCCATGATCTGTTTAATCATTGCCACCTGCACCTTCCGTCCGTCATTCCCGACGCGCGGAGCGCGATCCGGAACCCAGGGGCAAACGCACTGTGCTCTGTCATGCCCTGGGTTCCGGGTTCGGCCTGCGACCGCCCTGGAATGACGAACATTCGATTCGTTCCGTAAGAGATCACCCGACCACTTGCGCCATCAACGCCAGCGCCTTCCGCACACTAGCCTCGCGCACTCCATCGCGCCCCACACTCCCGAACCGGCATTCCTCGCGCAGCCCCGCGCCGCCGCGCCGGGCTACGGCGAGGTGCACCAGACCAACAGGTTTTTCCGCGCTCCCCCCATCAGGCCCGGCGATTCCGGTCACGGCGATGGCGATATCGGCGCGGCTGTGCTCCAGCGCGCCCTCCGCCATGGCCAATGCGACCTCCTCGCTGACTGCCCCGTGCGCCGCGATCAGCACTGCCGGCACGCCCAGCATCTCGGCCTTGGCCTCGTTGGAATAGGTGACGAAGCCGCGTTCGAAAACGCCGGATGAGCCGGGGATGGAGGTGAGCGCTGCCGCAATCAGACCGCCGGTGCAGCTCTCGGCGGCAGCGACGCGCAGGCCGCGCCTGCGCGCCGCATCAAGCACCGCGCGCGCGGCTTGGGTGATGGCGGGGGAGAACATCTTGCAGGCGACATAACGAGCGGGCGCGGCGAATGTCCATTCCCAGGCGGTGCGGGCGCTGGCAGAAGCCTTGACCGCCGGCTTTCAGCCGGCAGGAAAATTAGCCGGCGGGATGCCGGCGGTCCAAAAGAGAGCCCATGCAAGCTATCGCCCGCCGCCTTGCAGCACCGATCTTCGCCCTGGCGATGTTTTCCAGCGCCGCGCTCATCTTCGTGCTGCAGCCCTTGTTTGGGCGGATGGTGACGCCGCTTCTGGGCGGATCCCCGGCGGTGTGGAATGCTTCGATGGCGTTCTTCCAGTTCGCGCTGCTGGTGGGCTATCTTTACGCGCACCTGCTGGCGCGGCTGAGGGACATGCGGGCGCAAGCCGCGGTCCATGTCGCCGTGCTGGTCGCGGCTTGGCTGGTGCTGCCGGTACAGGTCACCAATGCGCTCGGCCCGCCGAGTTCAGAGCACCCTGCGGCGTGGCTGCTCGGCGTCTTGACGCTTTCAGTCGGCGCGCCGTTCGCGATTGCTTCGGCGACCGCGCCGTTGCTGCAATCTTGGTACGCGCGCACCGGCCGCGCCGACGCGCACGATCCCTATTTCCTCTACGCCGCCAGCAATCTCGGCAGTTTCGTTGGACTGCTGGCGTATCCCGCCTTGATCGAGCCGTTCTTTGGCGCGCATGCGCAAAGCCTGGGCTGGAGCGCAGGCTATGCGCTGATCGCCGCTTTGATAGCGCTGTCGGGCGCTGCCGCACTCAGCGCGCGCGGAGAAGGGGAGGCGGCGGGCCAGCATAGATTCCTGTCCCCAGACATTTCCTGGCGCACGCGCGGTTATTGGCTTGCCGCGGCCGCGATCCCCTCAAGCCTCATTCTGGGCGTCACGTTGCACATCTCCACTGATGTGGCCTCCGCGCCGATGTTGTGGGTGGTTCCGCTCGCGCTTTACCTAGTGACGTTCGTACTCGCGTTCGTGCGCAACAGCGCCAGGTTGACGAAAACCGCGTTGGCGTTCCATGTGCCGGCGCTGACGCTAGGCGTCGCCTCGTATTTCCTGGCGGGCAATTGGGCGGGCGCGCTCGCAGGCATCCTGGTGGGGTTTTTCTTTAGCGCCCTGATCTGCCACCAAGCGCTGGCGCGGGCGCGGCCGGACGCGCGCCACCTCACTGAATTTTACCTATTCGTCTCGCTTGGCGGCGTAGCCGGTGGTGCGCTCACGGCGTTTGCTGCGCCGCTTGTCTTCAACAATGTGTACGAATATCCGCTGGCCTTGGCGGCGGCGTGTCTGTTTCGCCCACGCGCCGCCCCGCGTATGCCGCGTCTGGCTGAGTGCGGTCTCGCCGGCGCCGCGGCGATGACGCTGGTCGCGCTGGTGCTGATGCGCCTTGACGCCATCGACACTATCGTCGTCGCCGGCGCGGTGGGCGCCGCCGCTGCTTTGGTCGCGGCAGGATGGGGCGGCGAGGAAGAGCGCCCACCGCCGCTGCGCTACGCCTTTGTGATCGTCGCCGCGCTGCAAGCGGCGCTGATGATGTATTTCGCGTTTGGCATGGACAGCCTATTTGTGGAAGTCACGCGCGACGACGTCGCCCACCGCTCCTTGCGCAGCCCGTGGAATCTCATCGCGCTGGGGCTCACGTTTTTGACGCTGTCGTTTGTGGCGCATGCCTCCCTTCAGCCCCGTCGTGGCCACGGCCTCATCGCCGATATCGCCCTCGGCGTAGCGTTACCGACGCTGCTGCTGGTGATGGCCTTGACGCTTGCCGGCGACCGGCTCGATGCGCGCGCGATCATCGTGGTTGGCATCATGTTTTGCGCGCTGGCCATGTTGTTCAATTCCGGCCGGCCAATGTTGCTCGCAGGGTTAGTGCTGCTCTCGTTCGTGATTATCTTCCTCGACGATGTACGGGGCGGGCGCATCATCACTCAGGAACGCAGCTTTTTCGGCGTACTACGCACGCGGGTGCTAGACGATCCGGGCGATCCGGCCATTCCGCCGCTGCGCATCCTGATGCACGGCACAACCATTCACGGCGCACAGGTCGCCGCGCCAATTCTTTCACGCCAGCCGCTCACCTATTACAATCCGCGCACTGCGCTCGGTGAAGCCATCCTCGCCGGGCTCTCCACCGGGGACACCTCATCCTTGGCGCTGATCGGCCTCGGCGCGGGCTCAACCGCGTGCCTGATGCGGCCGGACGACCATCTTACCATTTTCGAGATCGACCCCGCCGTGGTGCGGCTTTCGACCACCCCAGGCGGCGATTTTACCTACGTCCCGCAATGTGCGCCAAGTGCGCGGGTTGAATTGGGCGACGCGCGCCTGCGGATCGCCCGCCAGCCCGACGGCGCTTTCGACGTCATCGTCGTTGATGCGTTCACCTCCGACGCCATCCCGGCGCATTTGCTGACCCGCGAGGCGATCGCGCTTTACCTGCGCAAGACCAGCGCGCGCGGCATTGTCGTGCTGCATCTGTCTAACCGCAATCTGGCGCTGGTGTCGGAAGCGGCGCGGGTGGCGCGGGATCTGGGCTCACCGACACTGTATTTCATCAGCGACCGCATCCGCCAGGAACACGCTGACTTTTACGGCGGGTTGCCAGCGAGCGTGATGATCGTCGCGCGGTCCCCCGAAATTCTGGCTCATCTGCCGCTACATTCAGCTTGGCGCGTTGTCACCGCGCCGCCGGGGCGGGGCTGGACTGACGATTACATCGCCCTGCCGCGGGCGCTGTGGGAAGGCTTCAACGGTTCGGAGCAGTGCTTGATCTATCCCTACTTGCGCAATTGCCATCAGGGCGAAAGCAAGCGGGGCAGTTAGGCCGGTCGCTCCAACGTGGCGATCGCTTGCGCAGCGAGGCCTTCTTCGCGACCCAGGAAGCCCATTTTCTCTGTTGTCGTGGCTTTGACGGAGACCCGCGTGAGCGGCAATCCCAGCACTTCGGCGGTGCGTGCGCGCATGGCTTCGCGGTGCGGGCCGATTTTCGGGCGCTCGCACACTAGCGTCACATCGACGTGCAGCACGCGCGCGCCGCTTTGCGTTGCGAGCGAGACGGCGTGGCGAAGAAACCTCTCCGAGTTCGCGCCTTTCCATTGCGGATCGCTGGGCGAAAAATGCGCGCCGATATCGCCTTCGCCGAGGGCGCCCAAAATGGCGTCCACCAAGGCGTGCCAGCCGGCGTCCGCATCGGAATGGCCGACTAGGCCTTTGTCATGGGCGATACGCACGCCGCACAGAGTCACATGATCGCCTGGCCCAAAGCGATGCGCGTCGAAACCAGAGCCGACGCAAATGGTCCGCGCCGCACCCAGCAGCCGCTCCAGCAATTGGGCATCCTCCGCAAAGGTCAACTTCATTAGCGCCGGATCGCCAGCGATGAGCCGGACATCCAGCCCGGCGGCGTGCGCCACGGCAATATCATCGCTTGGCGCAGCGTCCGGCGCCAGCGCTGCATAGGCGCTAAGTATTTTGTCGTAACGAAAGGCTTGCGGCGTCTGCACCCGCATCAATCCCGCGCGATCGGCTTCACCGATGACGCGGCTCGCATCATCCACCCGGCGCAGTGAGTCCGCCAGCGGCAAGGCCGGCGCCGCGCCATCGACCCCGCCTTCAATCGCGCCCAACAGCGCCGCGATCAAACCTGGCGTCAGACCGGGCCGGGCAGCGTCATGGATCATAACTACTTCAGGCGCGTCGGCGGCCAGCGCTGCGAGGCCGGCGCGCACCGACGCCGTGCGCGTGGCGCCGCCCAACACGGCTCGCACTGCTGGGCCGCCGAGGGTGGCCGCGGCAAAGGCAGCCTTATGCTCCGGCGCGATGGCGGCCAGGATCGGAGACAACCCTGCGGCGGCGAACGCTTCAATCGACCAGGCGAGCACAGGTCTGCACCCGAGCATCCGGTATTGCTTCGGAACGCCTGCGCCGGCGCGTTCGCCGCGTCCAGCCGCCACAATTAAGGCAGCGGTCCTCACGACCGTGAGAAATGCTGCGTTGCAGCATTTTGCGCTGGCGCCCGCTTTTTAGGCGCCGTACGCAGGAGCAATAAAGGACGGGCCATCATGGTCGGTTTGAACGAATTCCCGCCGCTTGTCTCGCTCGCGCCGATGGCGGGGGTGACGGACATTCCGTTTCGCCGGCAGGTCAAGGCTTTCGGGGGCGCTTATTGTGTTTCCGAAATGGTAGCCTCGGATGCCTTGGCGCGCGCGCGTACCGACATGGTGCGCCGCGCTGCCGGCGCCGGAATGCTCACGCCGCTGGTGATCCAACTCGCCGGGCGCGAAGCCCATTGGATGCGCGAAGGCGCGATGCTTGCCGAAGCCGCCGGCGCCAATGTCATCGACATCAACATGGGCTGCCCGGCGAAATCGGTGACAACAGGCCTCTCCGGTTCGGCGCTAATGCGCGACCCAGATCATGCTTTATCGCTGATTGAAGCGAGCGTGAACGCAACGGCCTTGCCGGTGACGCTGAAGCTGCGCCTCGGGTGGGACTATTCCTCGCTAAACGCCGCTGAGATCGCCTACCGCGCCGAGAGCGCCGGTGTGCGCATGATCGTCGTGCACGGGCGCACGCGTTGCCAGTTTTTTGGCGGCTTCGCCGATTGGGCCGCAATCGGCGAAGTGGTTCGCGCGGTGCGCATTCCGGTGATCGCCAATGGCGACATCACAAATGCCGCCGACGCGCGCCGAGCCATGGACCTATCGGGAGCGGCAGGGGTGATGGTCGGGCGCGCCGCGCAAGGTAGGCCTTGGCTGCCGGCGGCGATTGCGCGCGCGTTGCGCCACGGCGGCGAGGTTGCCCCGCCGGCGCCGGCGCTTCTGCTGGAAAGCTTGCTGGCGCTCTATGACGACACGCTTGATTTTTATGGGCCCCGGCTTGGCGTGCGGGTGGCGCGCAAACATATCGCCTGGACCATCGACGCCGTGCTCGGAGAGGCGGCGCGTGAACAGCGCAAAGCCATCTGTACGCTGACGCCGCCGCATGAAGTGCGCCGGGCGTTGACCCACCTGTTCGACATTGACGACGCGAGGGCCGCCGCATGAGAGAGGCCGCGTTCCGCCCGCCGTCGGCGCGCGCGCCAAACCCCGACGCAGCGCATTGGCTCGAAGCGCTGCCGGCGCCCGTGCTCGGCGTCGATTCCGGCGAACGAATCCGCTTCGTCAACGCCGCCGCGGCCGATTTGCTCGGCGCCGCCGGACGCGGTCTGCTCGGCCGCAGGCTTGACGAAGTGCTGGAGCGCGGCGCGCCGATTATCGCCCTGGTGCAGCGGGCCATTGCCGCCGGCGCGCGCGTCGCCGAGGCTGACCTTGCGTTGACCGGCCCTGGCCTGGCGCTTGGACGGGTTTCGGCGGCAGCCGCGCCGGTGGGCGATCAGGGCTATTTTGCACTGGTGCTGACGCCCGCGCCGCGTCCGCGCGCGCCCGCCGGCGCAGGCGCCGCTGCGCGTACCTTAGCGCATGAAGTGAGAAATCCACTCGCCGGCATTCGCGCCGCGGCGCAATTGATCGGCCGCGGCGGCGACCTGGAAACCGCCGAGTTGGCGCAGCTGATCTGCGACGAGGTCGATCGGGTCAACCGCTTGACCGAGCGCATTGATCCCATCGGCGCTTTGCAACCCTCGCGCCGTGGCCCCGTTAACGTGCACGAAGCCTTGAGCCGCGTGCGTCAATTGCTCGCGCCGAGCGCGCCGGAGGTGACCTTCAGCGAACGCTATGACCCTAGCCTACCGCTGTTGCATGGTGATTTCGACCAATTGATCCAAGCCTTCCTCAACATTGCCAAGAATGCAGTGGAGGCATTGAGCGGACGCGTTGGGGGCGAGGTTACGTTCATCACCGCCTATCGGCCGGGCGTGCGCGTGCGCGCGGGCCCCAACGGCAAGGCGCATGCACAACTCGAGGTGCAAATCGTCGACAACGGGCCGGGCGTTGATGCCGCTATCGCTGACCGCGTGTTCGAAGCGTTCGCCACCACCAAAGCTGGCGGCATGGGGCTTGGGCTCAACATTTCCGCGGACATCATCGGCCGTCACGATGGGAGCATTGGCGTGGAAAGCGCGCCGGGGCGCACGACGTTTCGCATCTGGCTTCCAATCGAAGCGGAGAGCGAGGCGCCATGACAGCCACAATCCTGCTCGCAGATGATGATGCCTCGCTGCGTTTTGTGCTGTCGCAGGCGCTGACGAAGGAAGGCTATAGCGTGCGCGCCACCGCTAGCGCCGCGACGCTGACGAAATGGGGGCAGGGCGGAGACGGCGATCTCGTCCTAACAGATGTCTATCTCGGCGAAGATTGCATCTTCGACACGCTGCCGGCTTTGCGCATGGCGCGCCCGAAACTGCCCGTCATTGTCATGAGCGCCCAATCCACTGTCGCTACCGCTCTATCGGCGGCATCGGTGGGAGCGTTTGATTATGTGCCCAAGCCCTTCGATCTTGACGCCCTGTTGTTGTTGGTGCGCCGCGCGCTGGCCGGGGCGCCCGATGCACAAGCGCGCGCGCAAGCCAATAGAGCGGAGCGTGAAGAAAAGCTGCCCCTCATCGGCCGCTCGGCGGCGATGCAGGAGGTCTACCGCACGATCGCACGTGTCGCCGGCGGCGACCTCAATGTGCTGATCGAGGGGGAAACCGGCGCCGGCAAGCGGCGCGCCGCGCGGGCATTGCACGATTTCAGCCGCCGCGCACAAGCGCCGTTCCTCGCGCTTAGTCTCGCAGGCGTCGATGCCACTCGTGTTGAGACCGATGTATCGGCCAAACTCGCGGAAGCTGAGGGCGGAACGCTTCTGCTCGAAGACATCGACGATATGCCGACCGATGCGCAAACGCGATTGATAGCGCTGCTGCAGGGCGCGGAAGGCGCGAATGTGCGGTTGATCGCCGCTTCACAGCGTTCGCTCGCCGCGCTGGCCAATTCCGGCGGCTTTCGCCAGGATCTGTTCTACCGGCTCAACGTCGTCGCCATTTATTTGCCGCCACTGCGCGACCGCCTTGAGGACGTCGGCGATCTTGCGCGCGCTTTTCTGCTCCGGGCCAAACGCGACGGACTGGGTGACAAAGTGCTCGACGCCGGCGCCGTTGCGCGGCTGACGGCGCACCGCTGGCCCGGCAATGTGCGGGAACTCGAAAACCTGTTGCAGCGCCTGATTACCCTCGCTGCGGCAAGTCTCATCAACGCCGCTGATGTCGATCGCGAACTTCGCACCAAGCCGAGTGCAGTGGGGCACGCCGAGGCAAACGAGGGGCTCGAGGCAGCGATGGCCCGGCGCTTCTCTGACCTGTTTGCCGCCGCCGGCCCCGAGCTGCCGCCCACGGGCCTCCACGAGCGCGTCATTGCTGAAATCGAGCGGCCCCTGATCCGGCAGGCCCTGAAGGCGACCAAGGGCAATCAAATTCGCGCTGCGGCGGTGCTCGGGATCAACCGCAATACGCTGCGCAAGAAGATACAGAGCCTTGGGCTCGCGACTGGGCGGGGCGATTGACGCCACCGTGATATGGCGCCAACACATGTTGCTCTTTGGCAACATGGGACCCCCCGACCATGGCGCAGCTCGAGGCGAGCGAGCCCGTACAGGCGATACTTAGGCGCGCGCCCAAGCAGAGCCGCAGCGCCATCGGCTTCGGCGTTGGCTTCGCGCTGGCTGCCGTGCTGACGGCTACAGCCACGGTTTTCGCCCTTTCCGCTGCGGGAACCGGCGCAGCCAGCCCACTAGTGTCGTTGATGCTCGCCGCCAGCCTGGGGATTTCCGTGGTGCTGGCCGGCATCCTCACGCTCCGTATCGTCCGCATTGCGCGCGCTTGGGCGGCGGCGACCACCGGCGCGCGTTTGCACGTTCGGTTCGTGGCCCTGTTCAGCCTGGCGGCGGTAGCGCCGGCGATTATCGTCGCGGCGTTCCTGGGGCTGACTTTTAGCCAGGGTGTCGAGCGCTGGTTTAGCGAGCGGGTCGAAACCACGATCGAAAACGCCGCCAATGTAGGGCGCGCCTACGTGGACCTTGCCTCCGGCAATCTTGGCGACGAAGTGCAAGCGATGGCCGAGGATCTAAACCTTGCCCGCCGCGGCCTCACCGATGATCACGAGCGCTACCAATCCTTCCTCGCGGCGCAATCGGCGCGGCGCTTGTTGTCCTCGGCCTATGTCATCGCCGGCGGCGGCGAGATCTTGGCCCAGGCGCATGAGGAAGGCGCCCCCCCCTACGCGCTGCCCTCGCGCGAAGCGTTTGAGACGGCGGCCCAAAACGTGGTGTCGGTACGCTTTGACCAGAACACCGATCAGCTCCGTGCGCTCTACAGGCTCACCGCCTATGATGACGCTTATCTGGCGGTGACGCGCGCCGTGCAGCCTGGCCTCGTCACCCAATTGCGCGCGTTCGATCAGTCGGTCGAAGATTATCGCAACGCCCAGCGCAGCCGGGGCTCGCTGCGCATGCTGTTTGGCCTCGCTTATTTCTCCACCGCGTTGCTGGTGCTGCTTGGCGCGATGTGGGTTGGCCTTTCGAGCGCCACGCGCGTGGCCGAGCCTATTGGCAAGCTCGCTGACGCCGCCCGCCGCGTCGCCGCCGGCGATCTGAAGGTGCGGGTTGCGCTGGGCGAGGAGCACGACGAGATCGACGCGCTGGCTGGCGCATTCAACCGCATGACCGCCCAACTCGACGCCCAGCGCCGCGATTTAGTGGCGGCGCAGGAAGACGCCGAAACCCGCCGGCAATTCATCGAAGCGGTGTTGGGCGGGGTTAGCGCCGGCGTACTTGGTCTCGACCGCGACAGCCGGGTCACCGCCGCCAATCGCTCTGCGGCGCAATTGCTCGGGCATGGCGATAATAATCTGGTCGGACGCCGGCTCATCGACGTGGCGCCGGAATTCGGGGAGCTGCTTAACCAGCCCGCGCCACAGGGCGAAACGCCAGCGCAGCGCGTCGATGTCGCGCGCGAGGGCTTTTCCGCCAACCTCAGCGTACGAATGAGCCCAGACGCCGAGGGCGGACTGGTTCTCACCTTTGACGACATGACCAAACTCATCTCGGCTCAGCGCCAGGAAGCCTGGAAGGACGTCGCCCGCCGCATCGCTCACGAGATCAAGAACCCGCTGACGCCGATCCAGCTCTCGGCCGAGCGGCTACGGAAGAAGTACGCCGCCGAGATCACCTCCGACCCCGACACGTTCCTGAAATGCACCGATACCATTTTGCGCCAGGTCGCCGACATTGGCCGCATGGTCGATGAATTCTCATCGTTTGCACGGATGCCCACACCGCGCATGGCCTTCGCTGACATGAGCGACATCGCCCGCTCGGTGGTGTTCGGGCAACGCCTCGCCTTCGCCGACCTTCGCTTTGAGGCGGAGGGCGTTGATGTGCCCATTGGTCTTGTCTGCGACGAACGCCTTATCGCCCAGGCGCTGCTCAACCTGATCAAGAACGCCGCGGAAAGCGTGCAAGCGCGCCGCACCCGCGACGGCGAGCCCAAAGACGGGTTCGTCACGTTGCGTTTGCGCGATCTTGAATACGGCGTGCAATTCGAGGTCATCGACAACGGCCTCGGCTTTCCCGCCAAGGATCGCCACCGCCTGATCGAGCCTTACGTCACCACCCGCACCAAAGGGTCCGGTCTTGGGCTCGCCATCGTCGCGCGCGTCATCGAGGACCATGGCGGCCTAATCGAGCTGGACGACGCGCCGGGCCCGAGCTCGGGCGCCATTGTTCGTTTCGTACTGCCTAAACGCGTTGAAGAAACCCCGGAAGTATCCGTAGAACACGGCGAAGGAGCCCACTAATGGCGTCCGATATCCTCATCATCGACGACGAAGCCGACATTCGCGAACTGGTCTCCGGCATTTTGCAGGATGACGGCCATCAAGTTCGTGTCGCGCGCGACAGCGATGAAGCGCTCGAAGCCATTCGTCGGCGTCGGCCGGCTTTAGTTGTACTCGATATTTGGCTGCAGGGCAGCCGCATCGACGGACTCGATCTGCTTAGCCTGTTCAAGGAAATCGACGCTGACATGCCGGTGATCGTAATTTCCGGTCACGGCACCATCGAAACCGCGGTCGCCGCCATACGCAAGGGCGCTTATGATTTCGTCGAAAAACCCTTCACCGCCGATAGGTTATTGCTGGTGGTCGAGCGGGCGCTTGAAACCGCGAAGTTGAAGCGTGAGAATATTAATCTGAGATTGCGCTCTTCGGTCGGCGACGAACTCATCGGCTCGTCCGCAGTGATGGGGAACCTTCGCAGCGCCATTGACCGGGTTGCCCAAACCAATTCGCGCGTGCTCATTACCGGGCCCGCGGGCTCGGGCAAGGAGCTGGTCGCACGCCTGCTGCATGAGCGTAGCCCGCGCAGCGAAGGACCGTTCATCGCCATCAACGCCGCCTCGATTGCGCCGGATCGCATGGAGAGCGAGATTTTCGGCGAAGACGGGCCAGAAGGGCGTCCGCGCAAAATCGGCGTGTTCGAACAGGCCCATTCCGGCACGCTGTTCCTCGATGAAGTCGGCGACATGCCGCTTGAGACGCAATCGAAGATCCTTCGCGTGTTGGTCGAGCAACGCTTCCGCCGCCTTGGCGGGTCAGGGGATGTGCAAGTCAATGTCCGCGTCGTTTCTTCCACGTCGCGCGATCTGCGCGGTGACATTGAGCAGGCCCGTTTTCGCGAAGATCTGTTTCATCGCTTGAATGTCGTGCCCTTGCGCGCGCCAGGCTTGGCCGAGCGCCGGGAGGACATCCCCGAATTGGCCGGCTATTTCGTCGGACGTCTTGCCGGCATGTCCGGCGTCAATTCGCGCCAGATTGGCGAGGACGCGCTGGCGGCGCTGCAAGCGGCCGATTGGCCGGGCAACGTGCGTCAGCTGCGCAACGTGATTGAACGCATTCTTATCCTCGCCACCGGCGACCCCTCAACGCCGGTGACCGTGGATTCGCTGCCGCCGGAGGCCTGGCCCTCTGCCGGTTTCTCCAAACATGACGGCCTGCAAGAAGTGATCGGCCTTTCGCTGCGCGACGCTCGCGAGCGCTTTGAGCGGGAATATCTCAACGTCCAGATCACTCGTTTCGGCGGCAACATCTCCCGTACCGCCACGTTCATCGGCATGGAACGCTCCGCGCTCCACCGCAAACTCAAATCGCTCGGCGTCGATCCGCCAGGGCGCAACGGACACGACGGCGAATGAGTGTTGCGTATGTGAACGGCGCCTACCGCCCGCTGGCGGAGGCGGGCGTTCATATCGAGGATCGCGGCTTCCAATTCGGCGACGCCATCTACGAGGTTTGGGGCGTGCGCGATGGGCGGTTGCTGGACACACCAGGACACGTGGCGCGTTTGCATCGCTCGCTTGGCGAACTTGGCATCGCCATGCCGATGTCCGATGCGGCGCTCATGGCTGTGCTTCGAGAAACCCAGCGCCGCAACCGGGTGCGCGATGGGCTGCTTTATTTGCAGATCAGCCGCGGCGCAGCTCCGCGAGACCATGCTTTTCCCAAACCAAGCGTGAAGCCCACCGTGGTGATCACATGCCGGCCAATGTCTCGGGCAGCATTCGAAAACCGTGCTGCCAATGGCGTGAGCGTAATCTCGGTTCCAGATATCCGCTGGGCGCGGTGCGACATCAAGTCGGTCAACTTGCTCCCCAATGTTCTGGCCAAGCAGCAGGCGCGCGAGGCCGGTGCGTTCGAAGCTTGGTTCGTGGATGGCGATGGCTTGGTGACGGAAGGAACCTCGTCAAACGCTTGGATTGTCGATGCACACGGGCGTTTGCGCACACGTGGCCTGTCGAACCAAATCTTACACGGTGTCACGCGCGCGGCTTTGATGCGCCTTGCGGCGGAGCAGCAAATCAAAGTGCTCGAACAGCCCTTTACGCTGGCGGAGGTTAAAGCGGCGCGCGAAGCCTTCATCAGCTCAGCCACCAATCCGGGCGTTCCGGTGATCGCCATCGACGGCGCAACGATCGGCGATGGGCGCCCCGGGCCACTGGCTCAAGCCCTGCGCGAAGCCTATTTTGGCGCGCAAGCGTGCTAGAGTTGGCGCCGCGCCCCGGCGCGCCTATAGCAGGCGGCAGCCGCGCAACCGTCGCGGCGCTATAAAACTGAGGCATGGGCTGCCATGGAAAAAAAACAAAACTTGCAGGACACGTTTTTGAACGCAGTCCGGAAAGCCAAAACGCCGCTGACTATCTTCCTGGTCAATGGCGTAAAACTTCAAGGCGTCGTTACCTGGTTCGACAATTTCTGTGTGTTGCTGCGCCGGGACGGGCAGGTGCAATTGGTCTACAAGCACGCCATCTCGACAATCATGCCGGGCGCGCCGGTTCAACTCTACGACATCGACAAGGCCGTAGAAGAAGCCGATGGCTGAAACGCCAACGCGCTCAACCGGCGATCCAATACGCGCCATCGTGTTGCGTCCGATTGTGGGCGAGCTGGGCGCGCGCGCAGCCGCGGCGCGGCTTGAAGAGGCTGCCGGCCTTGCTGTCGCCCTTGATCTCGAAGTTGTGCTCGCGGAGGCAGGTCCGCTGCGCCAGATCAGCCCGCGTAGTTATTTCGGCTCAGGGCGGGTCGAGCGGCTAAAGCAGCAAGCTGCGGAACTTGGCGCCAGCGTGATCGTGATCGACGCGCCGCTTTCACCGGTGCAGCAACGCAATCTTGAACGCGACACTGAGGCCAAAGTCATCGACCGCACCGGATTGATCTTGGAGATCTTCGGTCGGCGCGCGCAAACCAAAGAGGGCAGGCTGCAGGTCGAGTTGGCGCGCCAGGGCTACGAGCGTTCACGCCTGGTGCGCACCTGGACCCACTTGGAACGCCAACGCGGCGGCATGAGCAAAACCGGTGGTCCCGGCGAAACCCAAATTGAACTCGATCGCCGCCAAATCGCCGATCGCATCGTCAAACTGAAGCGCGAACTCGAAGAGGTTCGCCGCACCCGCGCGTTGCAGCGCCGTGCCCGCGCCCGCGCGGGCCTGCCCGCGTTGGTGCTGGTGGGCTACACCAATGCCGGCAAGTCCTCGCTGTTCAACCGTCTCACCCAAGCCGGCGTGTTGGCCAAGGACATGCCGTTCGCCACGCTTGATCCCACCGCGCGCCTAGTGAAGCTGCCAAGCGGGCGCGGTGTGATCATGAGCGACACGGTCGGCTTCATCTCCGATCTGCCCACTGAATTGGTGGCGGCGTTCCGCGCCACGCTTGAGGCTGTCAGCGAAGCCGACTTGCTCATTCACGTGCGCGACATCGCGCACGGCGACAGCGAGACGCAGCGTACCGATGTGTTGGCGGTGCTGGCGCAATTGGCAAAGGGATCGGGGAAATCGCCGCCGCTGATTGAAGCCTGGAACAAGATCGATCTCCTTGACGACGCCACCCGTGAGGCGCGCACCCGCCGCGCACAAGCGCTGGAAGAGGGCGTGCTGGCGCCGGTCGCCATTTCGGCGACAACCGGGGAGGGGTTGGACGCCCTGCTCGCCGCCATCGAACGCGCCGCGTTTTCCGCGACCCGCACCATCACGCTAACGCTCAGCGCCAGCGACGGCAAAACCCGCGCTCGCATCGCCGCCGCCGGCCGCATTCTCGAAGAGCGCTCGGATGAAAATGGCGCCATCACGCTGACAGCCGAACTCTCCATCGAGGATGCCGCCCGCTTCGCGCCTATCGACCCCCTGCCGGAGGGAACGCGGGCGGCGGCGGAATAGGGCAGCGCCCTTCTCCATTTGTCGCATCACCGCCCTATTCCGACGCGCCCGCCCTGCTTCTCGTCGTATCGCGCTCCCGATCCGTGTCGCGCGCAGCCAAAACGACCGCATGGCCAGCTCCGCCCGCTTGACCCTCGCCCTGCTCTCGTTTGCCCTGCTCACGGCCTGCTCGGCCGACCCCACGCGGGTGCGGGTGGAGCAGGGGGAGGCGCAAGGATCGGTGCGGGACGGCGTGAGGGTGTTTCGGTCGCTGCCTTATGCGGCTGCGCCGGTCGGCGAGCGACGCTGGCGTGCCCCGCAACCAGCGCCAGCCTGGCAAGGCGTCCGCGATGCAACGCATGCGGGGCCGCTGTGCATGCAAAACACACAAGGCGCCGAATGGGGGCCGTGGACCGGCAACTTCGCCCCACACGGCCCGGTAAGCGAGGATTGCCTCACGCTCAGCGTCTGGACGCCGGCGCACAGTGCAGGCGAACGACTGCCCGTCATGTTTTGGATCCCAGGCGGGGGCTTCACCGATGGCGGCGAGGCCATGCCCGTCTATGACGGCGAAGCCTTGGCGCGGCGCGGAATCATTGTCGTGAGCATAAATTATCGCGTCGCCGCGTTCGGCCTGCTGGCGCACCCCGCGCTGGCGGAAGCGGACGGGTCGTACGGCAATTATCTGTTGCGCGACACGTTGGCGGCTTTGCGTTGGACGCACAAGAACATCGAAGCGTTCGGCGGTAATCCAAACCGCATCACCATAGCAGGCCAATCCGCGGGTGGGGCGCTGGCCTACATTCTGCTCGATGCGCCGCAAGCGAGCGGTTTGTTCAGCGGCGCGATTCTGCAGAGCGCGCCGCC
Organism: Alphaproteobacteria bacterium; assembly: GCA_031379565.1. Taxonomy (GTDB): domain Bacteria; phylum Pseudomonadota; class Alphaproteobacteria; order Caulobacterales; family Aquidulcibacteraceae; genus Vitreimonas. Next base: position 11,132 of record JANNFH010000140.1, on the reverse strand, counting down.
GGGTTCGGAGACACTCCCGGAAAGAGCCGAGGCCGAGGCGATCGCGGCGCGGATCGCTGCGGACTTGAACGCGCCGGATGCGGCGGCGTTGCGCGCCGCGCCGGCAGAGGGCGTGCTCGGCGTGAGTGGCGATGGGCTCAACCTCTATGTCGATGGCGCGCTGATCAAGGACCGCGAATTCGCCAGCCCGCCCTATTTCAACGATGTGCCGATCCTGGCCGGAATTACAGCCGATGAAATCTCATTCCTGTCGCCCGATCTGCGCTTCTACCGCGAGAGCGCGGCGCGGTACGGTGGCGATTTCACCCGCCTCTATCCGGCCGCGAATGATGCGGACGCGCTTGACGCCGCGCTGCGGAGTGAACGCGAAGCGACCTTGGTGGGGATGACCCGCTGGGTGCGCGCCGCCCAAAGCGGAGCGCCGCGCTATCTCTATCTCTGGGATCACGCCGTGCCGGGGCCGAATGCGGCGCAATACCGGGCGTTCCACTCCTCAGAGGTAATCTACATGTTTGGATCGTTTGCTTCGGCGCCGGAGCGGCCGTTCACCGATCAGGACCGCGCCATTTCCGAGGCGATGCTCGATTATTGGGCGAATTTCGTGAGGAGCGGAGATCCCAACGGCGAGGGCCGCGCCGCGTGGCCGCGGGCCCACGGCGACCTGCCCGTTTTTATGGAACTGGGGGATCGCTTCGCGCCGCTCGCGCCGCTCCGGCCCGAGACCACGGTCTTTTTCAACACTTATTTCGACGCCAACGGCCAATATCGCTTCTAACGGCGCAGCCGCTCAACAATTTCGGCGGCAAAACTCGAGAGCGTGTCGTCGCGCGCGCCCATAATGATGATACGGTCACCGGGCTCGGCCAGTTCGATCAATTTGTCGCCACATGCGCCGCGCTCCGCGAACGCGAGCGCTTGACGACCCTGGCGGCGCACGCCGGCGACGATTTCTTCGCTCGATACGGCGCGATCGGTCGTGCCCCCGTAATAGACCGGGTCGGGCATGATCAACACGTCGTCCTCGTCCATCTCACGGGCGAAGCAGGCGATGAAGGCGTCTTTCATCAGTTTCAGCGGGCCGTAGCCGTGGGGCTGGAACATAAGCAAAAGCCGGCCTGGAAACGCGTGCAGTGCCGCCAGCGTAGCCGTGATCTTGTCGGGGTTGTGGGCGAAATCGTCGATCACGATCACGCCGCCGGCTTGGCCGACGATTTCAAGCCGGCGCCTCAAGCCCGCAAATCCCTCAAGCGCGTACGCCGCTTCACCAAGGGAAAGCCCGCACGCGCGCGCCGCCGAAAGCGCCGCCAGCGCATTGGCGGCGTTATGCGCGCCAGGCACGGAGAGGCGCAGCGGCGCGAAAGCGCCGGTTTTGCTTTCGCGCACACCAAGCGTGACGCCGTCCGGCGCCAAACGCAGATCTTCCGCCACCAGGTCAGCGCAGCGGTCTGTAAGGCTAAAAGTTCGCACCGCGGCTTCTGGCAGGCCAGTGATCAGCGCCGCGGTTTCCTCGTTGTCGAGATTGAGCACGGCAGTTTCCGCCTTGGCGAGGAAACCACGAAACAGCGCGCGCAGCTCCTCCATGCTCTTATGGTCGAGCGCGATGTTGTTCACCACCGCAACGCGCGGAGCGTAGCGCGCGATTGAACCATCGCTTTCGTCCACTTCGCTTACGAACAAGCTGCTCTGGCCCACCAGCGCACTGGCGAAGAGCGCCTCCGGGGTGGCGAAATTCTTCATCACCGCGCCGTTCATCACCGTGGGATCGCGCCCGGCCTGGTGCAGCAGCCAGCCGATCATGCCGGTCGTGGTGGATTTGCCGCTGGTGCCGGCGATTCCGATGGGGAATTCGGCGGCGTTAAACAGCTGCGCCAGCAATTCGGGGCGCTTCATGTCGGTTGCGCCGAGGCGGCGCGCGGCGACGACGTCGGCGACGCTGTCTTCCACCGCCCCAGAGCGCACCAAGATCTGATCGGCGCTCACCAGCCCGCTGCCGTCTTGGCGGAAGAGGGCGATGCCGTTGGCGCGCAGGAACTCGAATTTGGCCCCGACGCGGCCCTGGTCGAGCGAACGGTCCGAACCAGCGACGATCGCGCCTTTGCCGCGCAAAATCAGCGCCAAGGGCAGCATGCCGCTGCCGCCAACACCGCAAAAGAAATAGGATTTGGCCGGACTCATTGCCCCGGTTATGAGGACAAAACCGTGAAGCCGGCAATACGCCGGCAGGATGGCGCTGCCGATGGCCGCAAAATCGATCAGAATCGGCGTTGTCGCGCCGGGAACACGCATCGAGCCGGTGCTGGCCGAGCGCGTCAAGGCGTTCGCCGCCGATGCTTTCCTCGACCGTGCGCCGGAGATCGTTTTTCATCCGCAATGTTTTTTGAGCGCCGGGCATTTCGCCGGCGATGATGACGCGCGCGCCGAAGCTTTCCTCGATTACGCCAACGATCCCACGCTCGACGCACTCTGGTTCGCGCGCGGCGGCTACGGCGCATGCCGCATCGCCGAGCGCGTGCTCGGCGGCTATCACGAAACCGCCCGGACCAAGACCTATCTCGGCTACAGCGACGGCGGCGCGTTGCTGGGCGGTTTGTACGCGCGCGGCTTCAAGAACATCGCCCACGGGCCGATGCCGATCGACATCATTCGCGAGGGCGGCGAGGCGGCGGTGAAGCGGGCGCTAGCGTATCTGATCGAACTGAGTCCGGAGACGCTCGAACTTACCGTGTCGCCGGAGGTGAAGACCGCCGCCTTCAACATCATGATCCTGAACTCGATCCTCGGCACGCCGCTGGAGCCCGACCTCAGCGGCCACGTGCTGATGCTGGAAGAGATTGGCGAGTACCTCTACCGCATCGACCGCGCCCTCTTCCACATCACCTCTTCGCCGATGATCCGGCGGGTGAGGGGGATCAAGCTTGGCCGCATCTCCAACGTGCCCGAAAACGACAAGCCGTTCGGGGCGAATGAAGAAGAGATGATCCGCTTTTGGTGCGCCCGCGCAGACATTCCGTATCTGGGCCGCGCCGATATTGGCCATGACATCGACAATCGAGTCGTGCCGTTTGGGTTGTTGAAGCGCTAAGGCGCACCTCACCGGACCTGACGTTGACGGGGGTTCCACCGGCAGTCAATGTTGCTCTGGCGCCTGCCAAGCCAAGCGGCGCCTCCCAAGCGGAGACATAGTTCCATGAACCCTAACAAAGCGCTTTGGGAAAAGGGTGATTTCACGCGCATCGCCGCGTGCATGCGCGAGAGCGGCGAGGCGCTTGTCGCCGAACTTGGCGTGACATCCGGGCTCAAGATCTTGGACCTCGGCTGCGGCGACGGGACGACGGCGATCCCGGCGGCGAAACGCAGAGCGGAGGTGTTGGGCGTCGATATTGCGAGCAATCTCGTAGCCGCCGGGAACAAACGCGCCGGCGAGATGGGGCTCTCGAACCTGCAGTTTCAGGAGGGCGACGCTTCCGACTTGCGTGACGTACAGGACAACACTTTCGACCTCGTCGTGAGCATATTCGGCGCCATGTTCGCGCCCAGGCCATTTGATGTCGCCAAGGAGATGGTGCGGGTAACCCGGCCGGGCGGGCGAATCATCATGGGGAATTGGATTCCGAACGATCCAACCTTGGTCGCGCAAATCCTGAAGACGAGTTCCGCCTATTCGCCGCCTCCGCCGGAGGGGTTCGTGAGCCCGATGACTTGGGGGATCGAAGACAATGTGGTGGAGCGATTTGGCGCCGCAGGTGTTGCGCGGGATAAAATATCGTTCTTGAGAGATACCTACACGTTCAACTACCCTGGCGCGCCTTCAGAATTCCTGAGCGCCTTCAGAGAGTATTACGGGCCGACCATGAACGCCTTCGAGGCAGCTCGGAAAGACGGTCGGGCCGACGCACTGCAGGCCGAGCTGAAGGCACTGTTCGAAAGTCAAAACAAAAGCCAAACTGAAAACGCCACGTCCATTCCCGCCACTTTCCTGCGCGTCACCGTTGCTGTGAGCTGAGCAATCTGGCGGGCTGAGAATTAGTTTTGCCTAATAATCGAGCGTCAGAGATCGCCGAAGGCCGCTATTTGGTCGCTTCGCGGCGTCAGCGTTTGCGCTCTTCTTTCTTGGCCTCCAGCCAAAGCGCTTCCATCTCCTCCAGCTTCTGCGGCCCAGCCCGGCCTTGTTCGGCGAGGCGGCGTTCGATGTGCTGAAACCGGCGGGTGAACTTGGCGTTGGCGCGCCGGAGCGCCTCCTCGGGGTCGACGTTTAGCTTGCGGGCGAGGTTGGCCATCACGAACAGGATGTCGCCCATCTCTTCGGCAATGGCGTCCTGGTCGCCAGCAGCGCGGGCTTCCGATAGTTCGGCTAATTCCTCTTCGAGCTTCTCCAGCACAGGTTCTGGCGTCGGCCAATCGAAATTGATACGTGCGGCGCGCTTGGTTAGTTTTTCGGCTCGCATCAGCGCCGGCAGCGCCATCGCCACGTCGTCGAGCAGGCTCGCGCCTGGGCGCTTGGCCGCGCGCTCTTCAGCCTTGAGCGTCTCCCAAGCGCGGGTTTGTTCCTCGGCGGTGCGCTCATCGCCGGCGGCGAACACGTGCGGATGTCGGGCGATCATCTTCGCCGCAAGCGCGCTGGCCACGTCGGCGAAATCGAACGCGCCTTGCTCCTCGGCCATGCGGGCGTGAAACGCGACCTGGAACAGGAGGTCGCCCAATTCTTCCTTCAGGGCGGGCAGATCGTGGCGCGCAATGGCGTCGGCGACCTCGTAGGCTTCTTCGATGGTGTAGGGGGCGATGGTGGCGAAGGTCTGCTCTACGTCCCACGGGCAGCCGCGCTCGCGGTCGCGCAGCCGCGCCATGACATCGAGCACGGCGCGGATGGCTTCGGCGTCGCGGGAGAGAGGCGCGCCATCTTCTTCTGTCTTTTCAATAGCCTGGCTCGCCATGCGCTTCTCGCATAAGATAGATTATGGGAAATTACGGGTCGACTCAGATGGGCAGATCGGCGCTCCAGCCATCGTAAGCCGGTTCGACGCCCGCCGGCAGCCTCGCCTTCAGCGCGGCGTAATCGAGATCGATGTGCAGATTTGTCAGCACCGCGCGCGCCGGTTTGAGCCGTGCGATCCAGTCCAGGCTCATCTGCACATGCGCATGCGTCGGGTGGGGTTTGTCGCGCAACGCATCGACGATCCACAATGACAGCCGCTCAAGCGCCGCAAATGTACGCTCGGGCATCGCCACTACGTCATTTGAATATGCCGCCGCGCCGAAGCGAAAGCCCAGCGAGCCGGAAAAGCCGTGATCCTGGTCGAGAGGCAAGATCTCCAGCGCGCCGCCTGGCCCGTCGATGCTCTCGGGAACGAGCGGCGCCAGGCGCCCGGCTTCGCGCGCAATTGCCGGATAGCCGCCTTTGGACCGAAAGGCGTAGCCAAAGCGGGGCATAAACGTCGCCCGCGTGGTTTCGTCCATCCACACAGGCAGCGTCGCACGCGCCTTGATGAAGAAGGCGCGCAGATCGTCGAAGCCATTGGTCTGATCGGCATGGTCGTGGCTGATGATCACCGCGTCGAGATGCGCGACGCGCGAGCCCGCCAATTGCTGGCGAAGCTCCGGCGGCGTGTCGATCAGCACTGTCGTGGCGGCTTCAGGCGCACCTGCCTCACCCGCCCACTTCTGCACCAAGAGCCCGCAACGCGAGCGGCGGTTTTTCGGCTGGTTCGGATCGCACACCCCCCAATCGCCGGTGGCGCGCGGCACGCCGCCGGACGAGCCGCAGCCAAGTATGGTGACGCGGAGTGTCCCTGTCATGATGGCGTCAGCCCGCCCTTCGGGATGGTCTCGAACAGCCGGAAGAAATTGTCCGCGAGCATCGCCGCGCCCTCTTCCCCATCCAGCCCGCGCAGGACGCAAAGCGCCCGCTGCACGTCAGCGACATGCGCCGGCTCGCAGCGTTGACCGCGATGGGGCGTGGGCGCGAGAAAGGGGCAGTCGGTCTCGACGAGTAGGCGGTCGAGCGGCGTCTCCAGCGCCACGTTGCGCACGTCGCCGGCGTTTTTGAACGTCATGATTCCGGAAAACGAGATGTAAGCGCCGAGAGCCAGTGCCCGCCGCGCCAGCTCCGCGCCGCTGGTGTAGCAATGCATGAGTAGCTTCAGCGGCCCCTTCGCGGCTTCGTCCTCCAGCAGCGCCGCCATCGCTTCGTCGGCCTGGCGGGAGTGAATGATCAGCACCTTGCCGAGCGTGCGCGCCGCGGCGGCGTGGGCGCGAAATACCGCCACTTGATCCTCGAACGGGCTGAACTTGTAATGCTGGTCGAGCCCAGTTTCGCCAACGCCGACAACTTTCTCGTGGCGGCCCATTTCGATTAGCTGCTCGGCGGTCAGGCCAAGGTGATCCTTGGCGTAATGGGGATGCGCGCCGACGCTTGCGTAGATGTCTGCGTGAGCCTGGGCGATGGCGATGACATCGCCGAAGTTCTCGATGCGGTCACAGATCGTAATCATGCATCCCACGCCTGCGGCACGCGCGCGCGCGATCACCGTGTCGCGATCCCCCGCGAAGGCCCCATGGTGCAGATTGACGTGGCTGTCGATCAGCATGGGCTACCTGCGCGCTGCGGCGGCGCGATCGAGAATGCCGATCGTCCGCGCGAGGGCATGGCGCGGGTCCATGTCGAGGTCCTCGGCCTCCACCCGCAATGTTTCCAGCGCCGACCACGCTTCGGCCCAAGCCTCGCTGGTGCGCGTGACGCCAGCGGCGCGCACCCATTCGCCGGCCAATTCCATCACCGCCGCAAAGCGCTCAAACGGCTCACCGCTGAGGCAGTCGTAGAGCGACATCACCAACGCGCGCGCCTCACCGCGGTCGAGGGAGCGCAGCGCATCCTCCCCGCCAACGCCGGCGGCATTAACGCCCTGCGCTTTCAGCGCAATGGCCCGACCGGGCCGGCCCTTGGTCAGCTGCACCAGGCCCTCGTCGGCGTCGTCGCCTAGCGCTTTGCGCATCTCGTCGCCAGAAAGCGGCCCCAGCGCCAGGCGGCGGCAGCGCGAGCGTATGGTCGCCAGCGCCGCGCCCGGCGCATGGCACACCAGCAACAGCACCGAGCGCGCCGGCGGTTCCTCGAGCGTCTTCAAGAGTGCATTGGCGGCGTTGCGGTTGAGATCGTCCACCGCATCCACTATCGCCACGCGCATGCCACCTTCCGCTGGCGCCAGGGCGAAGAAGCCGCCGAGTTCGCGCGCGTCATCGACGGTGATTTCGCGGCGCGGACGCCCGCGCTCGTTATAGCCCCGGCGCAGCACGAACAAGTCGGGGTGCGACCGCGCCGCTACCCGTCGCGCGATCGGATCTTCTGGGTCGACGTCGAGCGGGCGGGGCCCGATGCGTATGGCGCCGAGCGCGACGCGCGCGAAGCGATACGCCAAGCTCGCCTTTCCCAAGCCTTTCGAACCGGCCAGCAGCCAGGCGTGATGCATGCGCCCGCTGGCCAGGCCTGCCGCAAGTTCGCCTTCCTCCGCCTCGTGACCGACGAAGAAGTGGCTCTCGCGTGGGTGCGGCGCCTTCGGCTCCTGGTCGGTTTCAGGAAGGGTCTTCTCCGTTTTCACAGCCGCGCCTCGATGGCTTCCAGCGCCACGCGCAATACGTCCGCCTCCGGCAAGGCGGCATCAATCAATACGCAGCGTTTGGGCTCAGCCTTGGCGATAGCGAGGAATTCGGCCCGCACGCGGGCGTGAAAATTGGCGTCCTTGCGCTCAAAGCGATCTTCGCCCGTAGCGCCGCCTCGCGAGCGCGCGAGGCCCGCTGTTGGGTCGATATCGAGCATCAACGTTAGGTCCGGCGCCGGCGCTTCGATCAAGACGTTGAGCGCACCCAGCGCGGTCCCCGCCAGGCCAGCTGCGGCGACCTGATAGGCTCGCGTTGAATCGAAATAGCGGTCGCACACCACCCAGGCGCCGCCAGCGAGCGCGGGGCGGATTGTATGGCGCAAATGGTTGCTGCGAGCGGCGCCAAACAACAGCGCCTCTTCCATCGCGCTCCAGCGTTCGGGCTCGCCCTCAACCAGCAGCGCCCGGATCGCTTCCGCGCCGGGCGAACCGCCGGGCTCTCGGGTCACGATCACATCGCGCCCGCGCGCGCGCAGCGCTTCGGCGAGCCCACGCGCCAACGTCGACTTGCCGCTGCCTTCGCCACCTTCAAGGGTAATGAAACGAGCCTTGGCCATCGGCCTCATGAAGCGCCGAACAGGGTCCCGCGCAAGCCATCCCAGGCGCGCGCGAACCAATTGGCGCGGTCGATGTCGCGTCCCGCGGTCAACGGAAAGCGCTGCGCGGCAAACCCCGGCCCCTCGACCACGAGCTGCGCCACCACCGCACCCTGGGCGATCGGCGGATGGATCGGGCCATCGTACACGATGTGGGCGCTGAGCCCGCCCTGCAAATCACGCGGGCCGCCGACGAAAATATCCGATGGCGCCAGCAGCGGAACGCTCGCGCGTGAGCCCAGCCACACCTGCGCTTCGCCGACTTGCGCCCCGGCCGCCGCAAGGCGGCGCACGCTAAACGCATTGAAGGCGGCGTCCATCAGTCGCAGCGCTTCGCCGCGGCGCGCAGCCATGGAATCCATGCCGTTGAAGACGATGATGCGGCGCTCGCCCCCGCGCACCGCAGAGCCGATCAGGCCGTAGCCGGAATCGGTGGTGTGCCCAGTCTTAACCCCATCCGCCCCATCGGATGCGCCCAAAAGCGGATTGCGGTTTTCCTGGAGGTGATTGTTGTAGCTGAACGTGCGCTCGGAATAGGTCCGGTAGAGGTCAGGGTATGTAAGCACGAGATGGCGCGAGAGGCGCGCAAGGTCCGCGGAGCTGATCACGTGCTGAGGGTCCGGCAGGCCAGTGACGTTGGTGAAATGGGCGCTGCGCAAGCCGAGCGCCTGGGCGCGGGCGTTCATCGCTTGAACGAACGCGGCTTCCGAGCCGGAAATGCCCTCCGCGAGCACAATGCACGCGTCATTGGCCGACACAATGATCAGACCCCGCAGCAACTCGGCGACGCTGACCTCGGAATTGAGCTCGAGAAACATATGCGAGCCGTCCGACATCGCGCCGTGGCGCCATGCGTTCTCGCTGACGCGAAAGCGAGTGTCCAGGTTGATGCGCCCGGCGCGCAATTCTTCCGCGACAACCTCCGCTGTCATCAATTTCGACATCGACGCTGGCGGCATCGGCGTGTCGCAAGCCTGGCAATACAGAACGGCGCCGCTGGCGGCGTCCATGATGGTGACGTGGGCTGCGGGGCTCGTGAAGGGTGCCTCGCCTTGCGCCCGCGCCGTTGGCGCAAGCGCGATCGCCATGGCCGTGAGTGCCATCACTGCGAGCGTGCGCATTATGCTCCCTGTCCGCCGAATCGCCGTCTGCCGGCCACTTTGAGCAGACCGGCGCGGCGCCATTGCGTCAATAAATCAGCGGATCAGCGCGCAGCGAGAATTGCCTCGCCGTACCCCAAATCGGCGAGGGTGAGGCGTGCGGTTTCCGCGTCCTCCCGGTTCACGTAGGGGCCGAGGCGGACCCGGAACAATTCACCCGAAGCGCTTTGGCGCGTGTCTACGCTGACCGGCCCCGCGTCCGCCACCGAAGCGCGGACCCGGTGGGCGTTGGAGAGATCGGAGAACGCCCCCACCTGGACGAAGTATCCCGCGTTTTGCGCCGGCCCGGCGTCGAACGGCGCAGGCGACGCCACGGGCCATTCGGCGAGCTCGCGCCGCGCCGGCGCCGGTGGCAGCAACGAGGCCGGACCATCATTTTGAGCGAACGCGCCGAGCGGTGGGGACGCGACCGGGGCTTGCGCGGCGTGCGCAGCCGCCAGAGCAGGGGCCGCAGAACCATCGCCATTAACATGACGCGGAGCAGGGCCTAGGTAACGAACGTGAACGCGCGCCTGGCCTTGCGCCTCGAAGCCCAGCACCTCGGCCGAGCGCCGTGACAAATCGATCAAGCGCTCGCCAACAAAGGGCCCGCGGTCGTTGACGCGGACGATGATTTCTCGCCCGTTCTCCAAATTGGTGACTTGCACCAGGCTCGGGATTGGCAAGGTGGGATGGGCGGCTGTCAGCGCTTCTTGGTCAAACAGCTCCCCGCTGGCGGTCGGTTGGCCGTGGAATTGCGGGCCGTACCAAGAGGCCATGCCGGTTTGCGCATAGCCAGGCTCGGCGGTTGGTACATACCAGCGACCGTTGGCTTCATAGGGCGGGCCCACCCGTTCGCGTTCGAGCCAAGGTTGAGCCCCCTGCTCCGCCGGCGCTTCCGCGGCGCTCTCTTGGGCTTGCACGGGTTGCGGGGCAGCCCCCGGCGCACGCCGAATATCGATGACCGCGCCTGCGCGCGCGCGCGGCGGTGCGCCGTAGCCGTAGGAATTGTCGTCGCCGCCGGCGAGGCCCGGCGCAACCGAGGCGGTCATGACTTCGCGTGGCGCGGGTACCGTACCGCCCTGCCCGGCGAACACGATCGGCGCGCGTTGCTGGGCCATAGCGGGGCCGCTGACGCAGCCGAACGCCAAGGCCAAGAGCGCCGCGCGAGCCGCAAAACAAATCCGCATGAAGATTGATCCTTCGTCTGGATACGAAGGCGCAAGCTATACGCGAGGCACATTTAGGCCGCGTAAGCTTTCATGCTTTTTTCATTTTAATCAATAATCGGCAATAACCACGCCCCGCCTTGCGAGCGCCGCTTCGCGCTGCTAGGCGGCGCGTCCTGGACGGGTGGCCGAGTGGTCGATGGCAGCGGTCTTGAAAACCGCCGGGCTCGCAAGGGTTCCGTGGGTTCGAATCCCACCCCGTCCGCGGAACCCCTGGGCTTGGTATGCGCAGAATGCAGAATGACGCGTGCCCGGACTGGCGCGACCCGGCGCTCGTAACATTGTGGCGGCGTATTCGATGGCAGCGTTGCCGTTCGTCAACAGGTGGCAGGGCCGTCCGAGTCGAGGAGCGCTGCGCGCAAGCGCGCATTTTCTGCCTCAAGCCGCTTGATCCGCGAAATGGCGGTGCTGTCGGCGTCGGGGCCAAAGCGGTTGCGCCATCTATCCAGCGTGGCGGGATGTACGCCAACGCGCCAAGCGGCATCGCGTAAATCGCTGCCTTGACGCATCTGCTCCGCC
>JANNFH010000088.1:0-7035 GCA_031379565.1 Alphaproteobacteria bacterium | reverse complement strand
GGCGGCATCCGGTCGAATACGGCGTGGACGGTCTGGCGCGCATTGGCGGTCATGTTGGTCTTCACGCCGCCAGGCAGAATAGTGGTCGCCTGGATGCCGAAGGGCGCCAGTTCAGCGCGCAACTGCATGGTCAACCCATGTACGGCGTGCTTCGACATATTGTAGGCGCCCGAGCCCACTGGATGCACGACGATCGCGCCGGACGCGAAATTGATGATCCGCGCTTTGGGGTTTTCGGCCTGCCGCAGCAGCGGCAGAAAGAAATGCGCGTTGCGGAGTTGCCCAAAGGTGTTGACCTGAAACATGCGGTCCACTTCCTCGAGCACCATGCCCTCGACAAAGCCCTGCGCAACATTGGCGATGCCGGCATTGTTGATCAGCAAGTGCAGGCCTTCCTTGCCGATTTGCGCTGTGACCTGCTTGGCGCTTTCGCGCACTGAATCCGTGCTCGAAACGTCTTGATCGATGACAATCACGCCCTCGCTCGCGGCTAGCTCGCTGCGATCCTGGCCCGGCAACGCGCCGGCGAAGGTGCGCCAGCCACGCTTCGCAAGCTTTTGCGCCAGCAGCAGGCCTTGGCCCATGACGGCGCCGGTGACGAAAGCGTTTGGCATTGATCTCTCCCTGTTGAACTTTGTTTTGTCCCGGCGCCGACGGTTTTGATATCGGTCAACGCCTCACTATTTTCGACACGCGATCTGCCGCGTATTGCATTCACGCTTCAAAAACGTTCCAATATTCCGCTTATCGACGTTTCGTTCTGTTCCAAAGGGTGCTTGCGTGTTGAAGCTCCACATCACCGATATTGACGGTAGCCAGGCTGAAATCGACGCCAAGCCCGGCTACACCATTATGGAAACGCTGAAGAGCTACAATTACACCGCCATTGAAGCGGCGTGCGGCGGGAGCTGTTCATGCGCGACCTGTCATGTCGTCATTGACGCCTCTTGGTTCGATCGCTTGGCGCCGGCGAGTGATGCCGAGTTGGAAATGCTTTCCTGGGCGACCGGGCTCGAACCTCATTCGCGTCTGTCTTGCCAAATTCTCCTTGATGAAATGCTTGACGGCCTTCGGCTAAAGATCGCTCCGCCCGCCCCGGCCTAGCTGGCGGCGGGAGATATTGCAGGGTTGCGGAAACGCTCGACGTGGACATGAAAATCGTCGGCGGGACCGGGGGTCGGCACGGCGCTCAATTTCATCACATAATCGGACGGATCAAGGCGTACATCCACCTTGCGCACCATCACCGCCAGCGTCAGCATCATCAAGATCTCCGCCAAGCCTTGGCCCAGACAGGTATGCGGACCGCGCGCGAACGCCGAGAATGCGAACGGCTTCATGTGCTCGCGGCGCGGCGGCTGGAAGCGGTCGATGTCGAACTTGTAGGGGTCGGGGAAGAATTCCGGCATGAAGTGCGAGACGGTCGAGGCGCAAAACAGCATGGTGCCTTCTGGAATGTGGTAGCCGGCAAAATCGAAGTCCCGATCGGCGGTGCGCATCGCCGCCACGTTGATAGGATAAAGCCGCAAGGTTTCCAGCATGATGCCCTGGATGACCGGCATGTTGCGAAGGGCGGCCTCGTCTAACTCGCCGACAGCCTCCACCTCAGCGCGCGCGCGGGCCAGGATGTCCGGGTTCTTCATGAGCGCATACAGCGCCGAACCCAACGTGTTGGCGACAGTGTCAAGGCCGGCCACGTAGGGCGAGAGCACCAATTGGGGAATGTCGCTTTCGGGAACCAGGTCGGGGTGTTCGCGGTGGGCTTTGAGAATTTCGCCGATGAAATCGAGTCGATCGGGATCGGTGGACGGGGGGCGCTTCTCGTAATCGGCAACCAGCTTGTGGGCGAATTCAAACACGCGCTTCTTGGCGCGCTGGTAGAACGGTAGCTGCAGAATGATGTCCGGAAACTGCCGCGTCACTTTTGTCATCAGCATGTATTTGATGAAGGTGCGAATGTCGGTGGCGTAGTCTTCGGGCGCTGCGCCGGCGACAATCATGCCGATGAGTTCGGCGATCAGCCGCTGCATGCGCATGGTCACGGGAATCGTGGTTCCCGGGGTCCAATCGCGTTCAAAGATGGTGTTTAAAATGCCAACTGCTTCGCCGTAGCGCCCCTTGATCACATCGCGTGAAATGCTGCGCTTGAGGATAGCGCGGAGGCGGTCGTGCACTTCGCCATCGTCGCGCACCAAGGAATATTTCGAGCCGAATTCCTTGACCTGTCCGTTCCAGAATTCGTGCGAGCGCAACACGTTTTTCTCGCCCCGCTGGTCGATCAGCTTGGAAGCTTCGGGGCCCGCGATCACATAATTGGTGCGGCCGAGCAATTTGAAGCGAAAAACCGAGCCGTATTCCTTGTAGCATTCGTAAAAGAAGCGCGCCGGATCGCTCATCATCTCGCGTACGTTGCCGATCATGGGCGTCCCGCTGGCTAGCGGCGCGTCGTCGATGGATCTGATCCTTGCGATAGGGGCCGCCGCTTCGAGCGCAACCATGGTTCGGACTCCGTCGTAGTCGCGGCTTCGCGACTAGTTCGCCAACATATGGCGGATGAACATTTTCGCCGCCGCTGGGTAGGGCGGATAGAAGGCCGGTGGGCTCTGCTTGGGATCGAGGGGATCTTCCACGACGGAGCGCCCGTTGGAGAATTCCTTGAACCCTGCGTGGCCGCCGAGGCGGCCGATGCCGCTATGGTTGCAGCCGCCGAACGGCAAGGTCGGGATATTGGCCTGCGTCAAGGTATTGTTCACCGCCGCACTGCCCGAGCGGGTATGATCGAGAAAATAGTCGATCGCGGCGCGCTCCTGGGCGAAGATGTAGAGCCCGAGTGGTTTGGGGCGCCGCGCCACTTCACGCACAGCCTCCTCCGCGGTTTCGTATGTCATGATTGAAAGCACGGGGCCGAACGTTTCCTCGTGCGCGATCTCCATCTCGTTGGTGACGTCCGTCAGAATGGTCGGCGTGATGAAGCGCGCGCTCTCATCGGTCTCGCCGCCGTAGGCGATTTTCGCGCCCTTGCGCTTGGCGTCCTCGATCAGGCCCGCGATACGCTTGGTGTGGGCGGTGTTGATGATGCGCGAAAGATCGGTGGAATTGCGCATCCCGGCGTCGGCAGGATCGTACATCGCTTTGAAGTTGGCGGCGAGCGCGGTGACTAGCGCATCTTTCAACGCAGGCGGCACGAGAACATAATCCGGCGCGAGGCAAACTTGCCCAGCCATGATCGAGCGGCCGAACGCGATCTTCCTGGCCGCATCCTCGATATCTGCGGATTGATCAATGATCACCGGGTTCTTGCCGCCCAATTCGAGCGTCACGCCGGCAAAATGGTCCGCCGCCGCTTTCATCACGATTTTGCCGACACGCGTGCCGCCAACGTAGCAAATATGGTTGAACGGCAGGCTCAACGCTTCCTGCGCCACGTCGGGGCCGCCCAACACCACGGCCACTTCATCCGGGGAGAACGCTTGTTCGATGATTTTCTTGACCACGTCGGCCGAGCGCGGCGCCAATTCGGAAGGCTTGATCATCACGGTGTTGCCACCGGCGACCATATTGACCGTGGGCAACAAGCTGATCAGCACGGGCGCGTTCCACGTCGCCAGATGAAGCACAACCCCCTTTGGCTCGTAATGAATGTAGCCGCGCCGTCCGGCGAGGCCCGCGGTTGGCCCCGCTTCCTCTCGCTGCATCCAATTTTCAAGGTGCGCGCAAGCGAAGGCGATTTCTTCCTTGAGCGGCAGCAGCTGGCCCAGGCCAGACATGCTGATTTCGGCCTCGCCAGCGGCGTCAATCTCATCGAGATGGTCCATCACGGCTTGTTGCAGCTTTCGCAGCTTGGCGATCCGCTCGGCGGCGGTCGTGCGCGCGAAGGCGGCGGCGCCAGCCCTCAATCTCTCAAAATCCGCCTTCACCGACATCGGCGCGCCTCCGGGCTTGAAACTGTCCACTCCCGCAATCCGGCGGCGGTTCAACCGCGCATTCTGGGAGTTCGTGCCGCGCACAATGCCATAATGCGAACCGAACGCAACGGTCTAACGTCATGCCCTGGCGCGTCCGACAGGCGCCTTCAGGCGGGGCGCGTAAGCTCACGAATTGCTCTCGGTCGGGCGATCGCCCCTGAGCGTCGCCAGGTAGGAATAGGTGATATTTGGCTCGTTCTCGTAGCGTTCGACGATCTCGTAAATCCGTTTGTAGGTGGAGCGGGCGATTTTCCAACCTTGCTCTGTTTTGAGGTAGGTGTCGGAATAGAGCGCGCTGCCGGAGGTTATTTCCTTCTGCGCCCGCTTGATCATGAAGTCGGTCAGATACCAAAGCCCGGTCGCCTCGACATCAGAGAGGATCGTGATTTCGGGGTGGTGGCCGGTATGGCAAGCCACCGATTGGGGATCGAAGGCGCCGTGGAGCGCTTCGATCAGGCCATCGCGGCCCTGCATTTGCCAGCGATAGGTCGCGCCCTCGTAATCAATCTCAACATTGTCGGTGAACAGCGTGCGAAGCGTCTCGATGTCGCGCCGGTCGATCGAGCGGAAATAGCGATGCTTCAATTGTTTGATCGCTTCGATGTCCTCCAGCCGCGTCAGGCGCAACGCCAGGTCGCCATCTTTGCCAGGGAGCATGATTTCGTCCTTCCCGCCGCGCCGCTTGCGCGGGGCAAAAGCCTCTGCCAAGCATAGCAAGTGCGTAAGCCAAGTACATATGACACTACGCAAAGCGCCGATCCAGCCGAGGAGAGTCCCTCCGGCTGGGACGCGATGATCACCACCACCCGCGAGCACTTGCTCGGCGAGGGCGCAATGGGGCCGCCCATGGTCGTCGGCATCGGCGGTGCTTTAAACCCGCGCTCGAACACGGAAAAGGCCATCGCCGCGGTGCTCGCCCACGCCAAGGGCCTTGGCGCGCAGACTATGCTGTTTGCTGGAGAAGCGCTGAACCTGCCGCTCTATGGGCGTTCGGAAGCCGCCCGTTCGCCCGCCGCATCGGCCCTGGTGTCGGCGATGCGGCGGGCGGACGCGCTGGTTTTAGCATCGCCAAGTTATCACGGCGGCATTTCCGGCGTGGTCAAGAACGCCATCGATTACGCCGAGGAATTGCGGAACGATACGGCGCCCTATCTGGACGAGCGCGCTGTCGGATGCATTGCTACGGGCGGGGGATGGCAAGGCGCGGTGATCACCTTGAACGCCTTGCGCAACGTGGTGCATACCTTGCGCGGCTGGAACACGCCGCTGGGCGTGGTGATCAACACCAGCGAAGACCGCTTCGATGAAGCGGGGCGTTGCAGCTCCAATAAGATTGAAGAGCAATTGCGGGCGATGGCGCAGCAATTGGTGGAATTCGCCATCATGCGGCGCGCGCAAGCCAAGGCTGCGGCGCCATAATAAGGCTTGCTGGCTAGCGAGCGGTGATCGCGGCGCCGCCTGGCTTGGTATCGACGCTGGACCTGCCGCTCACGCCAGGGCGCAATGTCTTCTAGACGTGCAACGGCGCCGATGGGCGCGCCGTTGCCGCGCCTTAGTAGCGCGCTTCGATCGTTACGCCGATGGTTTGCGGCTCGCCCCATTCCGCCTGTTGGGACGCGCCGACAAAATTGAACGAGCGGTTATCGACGATACGATAATCTTCATCGAGCAAGTTGCGCCCCCACAGCCGAAGCGACACTTCGTCGAGGCTGCCGACATTGGCGAAGTGGAGCGCGAAGTTGCCGTCGAGAACGCCCCGCGCGTCGAGGCTCGTATTCTCGAATACGTTGAGGGAGGTCTGCGAGCCGCTTTGGAAGGCATAATTCAACGCCGACGACATCGACACATTCCCCGCCAGCGGATGCTCGTAATTCATGCCGATCGTGAAGGTGCGCTCGGGCGCGTAGGGGAATTCTGAGATCAGGTTCTGCGTACACAAAGACCCGGTCAACGTCCCCGTGCAAATTCCGCCAGGCGCCAACTCAAACGCGGCGGTGCTTGGTCCAACTTCGGTTTGCAAAAGCCCCAGGCTGGAATTGAGCGTCAGATGGTCCGTCACCCGCCAAGTCGCGTCAGCTTCGAGTCCGTTATACGTGTTGCCATCCAAACCAACGAAATCCCGGTCGCCGGGCGTCGCGCCTGTCTGCACTGATGTCTGGAATGCATCCAACGTCATGTAGAATGCCGAGACGTTGAGCGCGACGCGGTTGTCGAAATACAGGCCCTTCACGCCCACTTCGTACGAGACGATCTCTTCCGGCTCGTAGCCCTGGCTGAACAGCACCGGATCGGCGGATCGTTCAGATGTGCCGCCGGTCTTATAGCCCTGCGCCACGCGGCCGTAGATGTTGATGTCCGGCGTCAACTCCCAAGTGGCGGAGCCGCTTATCGAGATATTGTCAAAATCCCGATCATAGGTCGCGCCCTGAACTATTCCGGCGCCCGGGCATTCGCCCGGCAAGAACTGACCAACGAAAGCCGGGTTGGCGCAGTTCTCGGGTGTGAGACCGCCGAGCCGCGCGTAGGGAAGTGAGCTTTCGTTGAACCGAACGGCTGACCGCGTGTCCTGGGAATAGCGTGCGCCGAGCGTCAGGTGCAGGCGCTGGTCAAACGCATGCGGCGTAAAGGTCCCCTCGCCGAATGCCGCCCAGGATTTGTCGTCGATCTCCGCGGAGGCTGGCCCGCGCGGAACGGCGAAGATGCTTTGCTGAACCTGCGTGCCATCCTGAGTGTAATAGTACAGGCCGGTGACATAACGCAGCTCGCCGCCACCCAAGTTGGTGGTGCCGAGCGCTTGGATTTCTTGTGAGAAATTGTTGAAGTGCGTCGTGATGTTTTGGCCGCCGATTGCGCCGTATTCGCCCGTGCCCAACGGAATTGTGCCGAAGAGTATGATGCGCCCCTCGAACGTCGGCAGATAGTCGCCCTGGAACGCCGAGCTGATCCGGCGATTGCCTGTGATCGAACGCAGCGTGAAGTTGGGCGAGACGTCCCAGGACACGGTCAGCGCCTGACCGGAGATTTGTGACTCCCCGGGGAGCACCGGCCGCAGGCTTGTGGCAGTTTCCGG
>JANNFH010000064.1:0-14192 GCA_031379565.1 Alphaproteobacteria bacterium | reverse complement strand
CAATGACGGAAGCTACGGAAATTTGTTCGACGCCACCCACTCGAACTGGCCCTATCCGGTGAAGCTGCTGCGCACCACGCCGAGCAACGCCAAGCTGGCGCCGTTTACGTTCTTCGGACCAACCTGCGATTCCATTGACGTTTCCTCCGGCACGTTTGACCTGCCGGTGGATGTGCGCGAAGGCGATCTGATCGAGATCGGCGCGCTGGGGGCTTACGGCGCGGCGATGGGCTCGCGTTTCAACGGCTTCGGCGAAACCGTGACCATGGCAAGTAAGGACGCGCCCTGGCCAAGCCTGTTCGGCGCCGTGGAAGCGCCGGTGATCGCGATGCCGAAGCGCAAGCGGGCGCGCAAGCCGAAGCAAGCTTAGCTCCCAGTTCCGCGTCGCGAAGCGGAACCCGGAAGGGCGAAAGGTTGCGATTTTCCTCGCAATGCGCCATAGGCGCCTTTCATCTCGCGTGCGGCGGAGCGTCCGCGGGATTGGTCATCGTATGACGCCGCCGACTGGAGCCCCATCGATGGCCGACAAAATCGCCGACACCAATCGCAAAGCTGAACTACTCTCCTCGCCCGTCCAGCACATCGACATCACCAAATTCGACGGCCGCGATCTGGTGAACGCCTGGCGCGGCATGAGCTTTACTTCCCGCGACGCCGCGCGCGCGGCAGAGATTCTCAACCTGTCGCTGGCCGACAAAGCCTGCTTGACCTGGCTGATCATAGCCGGCTCCACCGGCGCGGGCGGGTGCCTGCATGTGTGGCGCGACATGGTGCGCTACAACATGGCCGACGCCGTGGTCGCCACCGGCGCCTCGATCATCGACATGGATTTTCTCGAAGCGCTCGGCTTCAAGCATTACCAAGCCAAGGAAATTCCGAACGACAACATTCTACGCGAGCTCTACATCGACCGCATCTACGACACCTATATCGACGAGGAAGAACTCCAAGCCGTCGATCACACCATTTACCAGATCACCGAAAAGCTGGAGCCGCGCCCCTATTCGTCGCGCGAATTTATCCATGAGATCGGCAAATGGCTCGCCGCCGGCAATGCCAAGAAGCAGGGCTCGCTGATCCAGGAAGCCTACGAAAAGGGCGTGCCGATTTTCTGCCCGGCTTTCTCAGATTGCTCGGCGGGCTTTGGGCTGGTGAAACACCAGGTCGAACGGCGCAAAGCCGGCAAGCCTTATTTGTCGATCGACAGCGTCGCCGATTTTCGTGAGCTGACCGAAATCAAGCTCGCCGCTGGCGTAACGGGCCTGTTCATGATCGGCGGCGGGGTGCCGAAGAATTTCGCGCAGGACACCGTCGTGTGCGCCGAAATTCTCGGGCACAAGGATGTCGAAATGCACAAATACGCCGTGCAAATCACGGTGGCCGACGTCCGTGACGGCGCCTGTTCTTCGTCCACGCTGCAAGAAGCGGCGAGCTGGGGCAAAGTGCAGACGGTGCACGAACAGATGGTGTTCGCCGAGGCCGGCAGCGTCGCGCCGGTGATCGTCTCGGACGCCTACCACCGCGGGCACTGGAAGGCGCGCGAAGAACGGCGCTGGGCGAAATTGTTCGCATGAGGCATTGGCGGGACGAATTCGAAATTCCCGACGGCGTCGCGTATTTCAATTGCGCCGCGGTCGGACCGCTCATGCGCAGCGCACGCAAAGCCGGAGAAGCCGCGCACACATTGCGCGCCGAACCCTGGCGTATCAATGTGGAGCATTGGTACGGCGCGGTCGCGGAACGCCGCGCCCTGTTCGCGGAGCTGATGGGCGCTGATGTGGCCGGAATCGCGCTCGCGCCCTCCACCTCCTACGGTCTCGGTGTCGCGGCGAAGAACATAGCGGCCAAGCCCGGTCAACGCGTGCTGGTGCTGGCCGATGAGTTTCCGTCGTCGATTTACACTTGGCGCAGCTATGCCAAGCGTACCGGGGCGGAGATTGTCACCGTCAGCCGCGGCGACGGCGAAAGCTGGGCCGATGCCGTGTTGCGCGAATTGGACGAGCGTGTTGTCATCGTCTCCGTGCCCAACGTGCATTGGACCGACGGCGCGCTGGTCGATCTCGCTCCGATCGCCGAGCGCGCCCACGCGTTTGGCGCCAAGCTGGTGCTCGACATCAGCCAATCGGCTGGCGTCATGGATATCGACTTCGCCGCCATTCGCCCCGATTATCTCGTCAGCGTTGGCTACAAATGGCTGCTCGGCCCGCTCGGCGCCGGCTATCTCTATGTGGCCGAGGCACATCGCGGCGGCGAGCCGCTGGAAGAAAATTGGATGCCGCGCGAAGGCTCGGAGGATTTCGCCCGGCTGGTGGATTACCAGGATCGCTACCGGCCGGGCGCGCAGCGCTTCGATGTCGGGCAGCGCTCCTCTTTCGAGCTGACCCCGATCGCCTCTGCTGCGCTGAAGCGCTTGCTGGCCTGGAAGAAGAGCGGCGACCTGATCCCGGCGATGCGCGCGCGCACCGATGCTATCGCGGCGGCGGCGGCGGAGCTCGGCTTAAGCCTCACCTCCCCCGAGCGCGGACCGCATCTGCTGGGCGTCGCGCTTGGTCCGGGAATGGCGGGGAAGGCGGCGGCGATCTTCGGCGATGCCAACGTGTTTGTGGGATTTCGCGGCGACGCTATCCGCATCGCCCCACATCTCTATAATACGCGCGAAGATATCGACCAATTGATCGCGGCGTTGGCCGCGATCAAACGCGCGGCCTGAGGGGAAGAGAATGAAAAAATTGCTTGGCGTTTTGGCGCTTGTCGTCACGCTCGCGTCCCCGGCAATGGCGCAGACGCGCCCGGCCGTCAACGCGCCGCCGATCCTCGATGGCGCCGCGCTCGTTGGTCCATCCCCGGCATTAGGCTCGGCGCGCGATGCCGCGGACCGCTTGGCGATGCATCCCTCCGTGAGCGAGGAACGCCTTGCGCAAGCGCGCGCAGACCAGCCTTGGAGCCCATGGGTCGCGCTAGGGCCCGTACTGGGGCCGGACTTTACCGAAGCGCGGCTGCCGCGCACGGCGCGGGTGTTTGCTGACGTGCTCACGGGACTCGGCCCCGCCATCGGCGCGGCGAAAGCCGCCTACGCGCGCCGGCGGCCGTTCCTGGACATGGCCAACGTCACCCAATGCGACGCGCCCGATGCGGCGCTCGCCGCCAGCGGCGCCTATCCCTCCGGCCACGGCGCCGGCGGCTGGGCCTGGGCGCTGGTGATGGCTGAATTGTTGCCCGCGCGCGCCGACGCCTTTTTGCAACGCGGGCGCGATTACGGCGACAGCCGCGTGGTCTGCGGATTTCATTATCCGAGCGACATCGAATCCAGCCGCGTGCTCGCCGCGGGCGTCATCGCGCGCCTGCATGCGAATGCAGATTTTCGGCGTGACCTGGACGCAGCACGGCGCGAGCTGGCGCGAGCCTACCCAACTGAGCGTTAGCCCAGAGCAGCTCTCCGTTCGGAGAGAAACCGGATAACCGCGCCATCGCGCTCGCGGGCGATGGCTTCGCCATAGGCGGCGCGGGCGGCGGCGGCGCGACCGAGCCGTGCCAGCAGGTCCGCGCGCAGCGCCCAATGGGGCTGGTAGCTTAGCAGCGCGGGCGCCTCGATCGCATCGAGCGCGTCAAGCCCCGCTTCGGCGCCGTCACGGCGGGCGATAGCGGCGGCGCGGTTGAGCTGCGCGACCGGCGAATTCGTCAGCGCACACAGGCCATCGTAGAGCGTGACGATCGCTTCCCAATCCGGCGCCATGCGCACGCGGCACGCAGCGTGCGCCGATTGGATCGCGGCTTCGAGCTGAAAGCGGCCAATACGGTTTGCCTGCGCTGCCCGCATCAACAGCGCTTCCGCTTCGCTCTGCATCGCCGCATTCCAGAGCGAAACGTCTTGCGCATCCAACGGTACGAATTGGTGTTCGCACCGGCGCGCGGCGCGGCGCGCTTCAAGGTGCAGCATCAGCGCCAGCAAGCCCAAAGCTTCGGGCTCGTCGGGCGTTTGCTCCGCAAGCACCCGTCCGAGCCATATCCCCTCCTCCGCCAGCGCCGCACGTTCCGAATCGACGCCGAAATCGCTCCAGCCCTCCCCATACGCCGAATAGATGGCGTCAAGGACGGCCTTGAGTCGCGCGCGCCATTCGGACGGCGGCGGCGGATCGAACGGCACCCGTGCCTCGGTGATCCGCTTTTTGGCGCGTACCAGTCGCTGGCTCATCGCCGCCGGCGTTACCAGAAACGCCGCCGCAATGCGCTCGGCGGAAAGGCCCAGCACGGTTTGCAGCATAAGCGGCGTGCGGGCGGACGGATCAATGTCCGGATGGGCGCAGGCGAACATCAAGTCGAGGCGGCGGTCCGGCGTTTGCGCGTGACCCATTTCCGCCTCGAACGCCTCAATGCCGCGCAGGATCTCCGCTTCGCCAGCCGTCGCCGTGCCGGCGCGGCGAGCCGCGTCGATCAATTTGCGCCGAGCCGAGGCGAACAACCACGCTTCGGGATTCTCCGGCGCGCCCGTGCGCGGCCAAGCCGTCAACGCTGCGGCGAAAGCATCGGCCAACGCATCCTCGGCCGCAGCCAATTCGTGTGTGCGTGCAGCAAGCAAGGCCAGCAGCCGGCCATAGCTTTCGCGCGCGACGCGCTCGGCGAGCCGCGCTTCGTTCATCGCACCATGATGGGCCTAAGTTCGACGCCGCCGCCATGCATCGTCGCGGGGCATTGCTTAGCCCATTTCAGCGCCTCGGAATCGCTCGCGGCTTCGATCAGATAATAGCCGCCGAGTTGTTCCTTGGTGTCGACGAACGGGCCATCGACCACTTGTCCGCCGCCTTGGCCGCGGACACTCTTGGCGCTGGCGACGACGTTGAGTTCATCGCCAGAGATGTGCACGCCTGCGGCCTTAAGCTTGGCGGTGTAGGCATTGTAGGCGCCCATGATTTCGCCAGCACGTTCAGGAGGAACCCCCTCCCAATCGGATTCCTTACCGTAGATCAAGATCATGTAGCGCATCTGACGTTTCTCCGGCTGCGAGGCGATCAGAACGCCTCATCGCCGTGACGTGCAAGTCCGAGCGCTTTCGACAGCTCAGGCAGCTTTTTTCGGCGCTTCTTTCAGGAGCCCCAGCCGCAGCATGCTTTCGGCGGTGGCGGCGATGGCTTCCTCGTTGCTGCGCGGCGCCCAACCTAGCACGCGGCGCGCTTTTTCGTTGCTGGCGTTCTTGTACTTGCCAAGCTCCGGCACGATCTGCGCCACGGCGGCGTCGCGCATCGCGGCCAGCCGCACCATCCAGTCGGGCAGCACATTCGCAGGCACGCGCCGCGCCGCCGCGCCGAAGCGCGCTTTGAGCGCCTTGGCGATCTCCTGGATAGTCATGAAATCGCCAGCGACGGCCAAGAAGCGCTCGCCCTTGGCCTCCGGACGCGTCATCGCCAGCAGGTGCAAGCTGGCGACGTCGCGCACATCCACAAGGCCGAACACCAGCCGCGGGCAGCCCGGCATGGCCCCGTCCATCAGCCGCTGCACCAGCAGGATCGAGGTGGAATAATCCGGCCCCAGCACTGGACCAAACACACCGACCGGGTTGACGACGGAGAGCTCGAGCGCTCCGCCTTCGCGGGCGACGAAATCCCATGCCGCACGTTCAGCTAGCGTTTTCGATTTGGTGTAGGCGCGCACGTCGTCGCCGCCCGGATCAGTCCAATCGTCTTCGTTGAACGGTCGGTCGCTCGATTTTTGGCCATACCCAATCGCCGCGAACGAGGAAGTCAGCACGACGCGCTTGACGCCCGCGTCGCGCGCGGCGCGCAACACCCGCAGCGCGCCCTCGCGGGCCGGTATGATCAGTTCGTCCTCATGCTTCGGCGCGGCGGGCGGAAACGGCGAGGCGACATGAAGCACATAGCCGCACCCCGCAGCCGCTTCGGCCCAACCCGCATCGGACATAAGATCAGCGGCGGCGAAGCTCAGCTTTTCGCCCGGCTCGGCCCCGCCCTGCTTGAGCATGGCGCGCACATCGGCTTCGCGCGCAAGCGAGCGCACACTCGTGCGCACGTCGTAGCCCTGCTCCAGCAATTGCAAGATGCAATGGGCGGCGATGAAGCCGGTCCCACCGGTCACGAGAACCTTGTCGGCCATGGCAGCCTCCTTATTGCGAAATGGGGGCGATGCGGTCCGCGAGCTCGTCGAACCCTTGCCAGAACTGGGCGCGGAATTCGTCGCGCTCCATCAGAATTTCGTGTTTGGCGCCGGCGATTGTGATGAGCGTTGCGTTCGGCAGCAGGTTCACCACTTGCTCCTGGGCCTTGTTGTCGACCAATTGCTCTTGCTCAGCGGTCCAGACCAGGATCGGCAGGCGCAGATGCGCCAACGCATTCGGCGCTTGGAAGCCTTCGATGGCGTCCGCGGCCGCCGCCACCCAGCCGATGGTCGGCCCAGCCAAGGCCAGGCGCGGCTCTTCGGCGATCAGGCCCTGGCAGCGGGCGTGGCGCTCTTTGTCGTGGGTCACAGGATTGCGCTTGAAATTCTCGCGCCGCCATTTCTGCTCAACGCCGGGCGCAAATTGCGCGCCAGCGCCGACCGACGCCATGAACCGCACGTAGTTTTTAGCCAGGTCGCGCAGACTAGCGATCCCCCACATCGGCGCCGTGAACGCGACCGCCTCCAGCTCGATCCGCCGCGTCTGCAACGCCCGCAACATGATGGCGCCGCCCATCGAATGGGCGAGACCGATATGAGGACGTGGCAGCTTCGCAGTCAGAAGTTTGAGTGCGGTGGCCAGATCATTCACGGGATCGTCAAAGCTGGTGAGATGGCCCTTGAGCGGATTCGGCGTTTCGCGGCCTGAAAGCCCCTGCCCGCGCCAGTCGATGCAGAACACGCAGAAGCCGCGACTTTGCAATTCACGGATTACCTCGAAATATTTTTCGATGAATTCCGTGCGCCCAGGCGTGAGGATGACGGAG
This sequence comes from Alphaproteobacteria bacterium, assembly GCA_031379565.1. GTDB lineage: Bacteria > Pseudomonadota > Alphaproteobacteria > Caulobacterales > Aquidulcibacteraceae > Vitreimonas. The sequence goes on along the minus strand of JANNFH010000064.1, from coordinate 7,260 downwards.
CCGCGGGGCGCCCCGCGCGTCGAGGGCGCCGTCAGCGTACGCACGCGTACGCCGCCGCGCCCCTCAAGCCAATGTTCCTCCGCGCCCTCGGGAATGTCGTTGCCGGGGACGCGTACGAACGCCATGGCCTAGTACCCACTTTCGTTGAAGCATGAGTCTAGCAAGGGAACCTCGCGTTTCTCGAAAGTGGCTACAGAATCATACATTTTGTACCGGAACCCGAAATGGCGTGATCATGGATCACGCCAATTCGATTCCGGGTACTGGCTCTCAGCCCTTCAGCTTGGCCATGACGCCCTGCAATTGCATGGCCACGCCCATGTCGCCCTCGACCTTAAGCTTGCCCTGCATGAAAGCGGCGGTGGGATCGAGCTGACCGTCGGCCATGGCGATGAAATCCTCAAGTTTTACCTTGAGCGTGGTATCGGCGGCGGCGTCTTCCTGGCTCACTGTATTGCCGACGCCGTCGAGATAGATTTTGCCGGCGTCGCCGAAATCAAACTTCACCTTTTTGCCAGCCACATAGGCGCCGGCGGTTTGGAAGCGGTTCAGGATTTCCTCGTACGTCATCGCCTTCTCCTTCGGCCTCTTTGGTTTCTGTGTCCCTTACACACCAGCGGCGCGGCGCCGGCAAGGGTGACTCAGGCGTCACTGGCCCGCCGGGACGTCCGTCGATGGGCGGATGTCGGCTGAGCCGGCCCCGGGCTTGCGGAATTTGAGCGTCATCCGATCGCTTTCGCCGATCTCTTCGTAGGGTTGCGTGTCGAAGCTCGGATCGTCAGCTTGCCCTAACGGAGAGCTGCGCAAAACCGGCGGCAGGGTCCAGACCCCGAACGGGTGATCGCGGTCGTCGCGCGGGTTGGCGTTGACATCGGTGGCGGCGACGAACTCGAAGCCGGCCTCCTGGGCCAGCGTCTTGACGTAAGCCTCTTGCACGTACCCGGTCCCGGCCAGCGGGTCTTGCAACCCGGTTGAGGCGGCGCGATTCTGTTCGATCGCAAACACGCCGCCAGGCTTCAGTGCCGCAAACACACCTGCAAACACGCGTTCGGCGACGCCTTCAGCCATGAGCGTGTGAACGTTGTTGTGCAAAATGGCGAGGTCGATGCTCTCCGGCGGCGCCAGCGGCGACGCGCCTGAAGCCAATGTACGGGTGATGCGTCCGAAGCGGCGCGGATCGCGGGTGAAGCGCGCGTCGAAATCCGCCAGCGTTTCGCGCTGCGCGATCGAGCGTGAGCCGGGATCAAAGCTGGCGACGGTCAAATGCCCGCCGCCGTGCGCGAGATAAGGCGCGAGAATGGCCGTGTACCAGCCGCGGCCGGGCAGCACTTCAAGCACGCTCATGTTGGGCTGCATGCCCCAAAATTGCAGCGTCTCGAGCGGATGGCGCCAAGTATCGCGTTCCGCTTCGATCCGCCACGGACCGTCGAGCGCCCATTGTAGCGATCCTTCCTCGGGTGCGGGATCGCCTGAATCGTCGGCGCGATCCCCGCAAGCAGCCAACGGAAGCACGATTGCGCTCGCCAACAGGGTACGGCGGCTGAGAGGTTTCATGGGGCTGCGCCTAAACCTCGAAGGTTGATATTGTCAAAACGCCCCTGACTTGATCTGGGGCTTGAACCGCCTTTCCGGCTACCTATTTGACCCTTGCGCGGCGCTTTTTGGAGGCCGCGCGACGGGTGCGCGGGCCGCTTTCGAGGGTCCAACCGCAACCGCCGCCCGCCCCGCGACCGGGGCAGATGTCGCTTGAACGGAGGACATGGAAAATGACTTCAAACGAACTCAATCCGCTTTACCGCACGTTGGTCGGCTTTGACCGCATCGCCAGCCTGATGGACCAGGCCGCGCGGCTCGACAGTGCGCCGGGCTACCCGCCCTTCAACATCGAACAAACCAGCGAGGACGCCTTCCGCATCGAACTGGCCGTGGCCGGGTTCTCGGAAGACGACCTGTCCATCGAATTTAAGCAGAACACGCTGATCGTGTCTGGCAACAGGCAGTCGGGCGAAGACAGCCGCCGCTTCGTCCATCGCGGCATCGCCGAGCGGAATTTCGAGCGACGGTTCGGCCTTGCCGATCATGTCCGTGTGCACGGCGCCAAGCTGGAGCACGGCCTGCTCAGCATCGATCTGGTGCGCGAGCTACCTGAAGCGCTGAAGCCGCGCACCATAGCGATCAACGCCAAATCGAGCCCCAAGGCGAAGACCAAGGCCGTCGAGACCGCGGCCAACGACGAGACCGAAGCAGCCTAATCCCCGCCGCTTCCCGCTCGCCGCGCGGCCGCCGCTCCCTCCCCGCGCCGCGCGGCGAGCTCCCGTTTATCAAACTGAAACGGCGCGCGTGCAAATGCGCGCCGATGATCGTCGCCGGCCAGGCCATTGATGGTGTCGTCATCGGCAGTGCCAAAAATGCCGCTGTCTGGACCGGTAGTGCCGTCGATGACTGCCATTTTACGCCCCTGCTCTGATTATTGCGATTTCCCGGTACCGACGCCGGGCGTCGGGCACGCCCGGTTAGGCGTGGTCAACTTCGTCGGCGACGTCTGCGTCGTCGCCTTCGTCCTCGTCCTCGTCCCGAGCCGTGGGCGCGCCGAGAAACGCATCGCACCCGGTTTCACCAAGGAGCGATGCAAGCGCCTCGCACTCGGCCGCTGCGCGCTTGCGGCGCAATTCCGCCAGCGCCTTGGCGGCGTAGCGTTGCGGTTTTTGCGTGAACACGCCGCCGGCGAGGTCGATGCTTACGCCTGGCGCATCATCGGCCACCGCTTGTGCATTGGCGCCCATCCAGACGAGGTAAGCAGCGGCGATTTCTTGTTGCAGCAATTCGCCGAGATCATCACGCAGCGACGCGAACGATGCGAACTCGCCCTCCCGCTCGGGATTTTCCATGCGGTCGATCCACAGCACAACGCTGGGCGCCTGCGCCTTGATCAGCGCGCCGGCGGTGGGATCGGAGAGCAATTGGGTCAGCTGACCGGCAAGACCAAAATCAGCCAAACTTGGCCGGGCGCCAAAAAGATAAGCGCGCCGTCGCAAGCTTGGCTCAAGTAAGCCAAGCAGGCGCATGAACGAGGCCTCGATCGCGGGCGCGGTTTCCGGAGAGGAGCCGACATGGTGCAGCCGGCCAACCATGCGCGTCTTGACCGCCTCCTCCGCGCCCTCCGGCGCGGGGGCGCCTTCGTACATCATCTGGGCGATGCGCTTGGCGGCGCTGTCTTGGTCTGCCGGATAGGTCCAGCGATAATGGAACATCGCCTTGTTGAGCCATTCGTCGGCATAATCTTCGAGCAGCGCGGCGACGAACGCGAGCGCAGGATCGCTCGGCACGATCGACGGCTCGGGGAAAGCGCGTTCCAAAGCCTCGATCATCGGCGTGGAATCTTGCATCGCGTTGTCGTCGGCATCGACCAGGATCGGCGCCAGCGGCAGCTTGGCGTAGCGGGTGAATTCCTCTTGCCGCGAGACGCTGCGCTCGAGCCATTCGAACGCCAGCCCCTTGAAGCGCAGGTACGAGCGCACCTTCACCGAATAGGGCGAGAGCTCGGCGCCGTAGAGCCGGAAGGGTGCGTTCATATTCATCTCCAGATGCAAAACCGCCGCGCGGATGAACCGCGCGGCGATCGAAAGTTATTTCCGCGAACAAAGCCCGCGCGGCTTAGACCGGCTTGATGTTGACCGCCGCCGGCTTGTTTTTGCGCGGATCAGTTTCGACATCGAACGACACCGCTTGACCTTCACGCAGGCCCGTGAGGCCCGAACGCTCGACCGCGCTGACGTGAACGAAAACATCCGCCCCGCCTTCATCCGGCGCAATGAAACCAAAACCCTTCGCCATGTTGAACCATTTCACGACGCCCGTAGCCATCGTCACGCTCCTCAAGCTGCGCCGTACGAGAAGGGCCCGATGCCCACGCGGACGGCTGGACTTCGTGGGGAAGAACGAAAGCCGGCGCCCTTGACGTGAGGCGCGCGATCGAAGTCGTCTCGACCGGTTAGTCCGGCCCGCATAGGGCCTCCGGGAAACGGCGAAGTCAAGGAAAACGCGAAAAGCGCGGCGGTGTTTTCTAACAGGAAATTCAGCGCACTCCGGCGGCCAGCAAATCGTGCATGTGGACGACGCCGACGGGGGCGCCATCGCTGACTGCGAACAGGATAGTGATGCGCTTGGCGTTCATGATGGCGATGGCGTCGGCGATGGGCGCATCGGGGGCGATGGTCAGCGGGTTGGGCGTCATCAGCGCGCGGGCGTCGCGCGCGAACATATCCGGGGTCAGCCGGCGGCGCAGGTCGCCATCGGTGATGATGCCGATCAGCTTGCCGTTCTCGATCACGCCCGCCGCGCCGAGGCTGTCGCGGCTCATGGCTTTCAGCACGTCCGGCACTTTGAGGTCCGGCGCGATCAGCGGATCGTGCTCACCTACCCGCATCAGATCGCGCACCCGCATGAGAGCAGCGCCCAGCTTTCCCCCCGGATGGATGGCGCCAAAATGGTCGGCGGTGAAGCCGCGCGCTTTCAGCAGCGCGACCGCCAGCGCGTCGCCCAACGCCAGGCACATCGTGGTGGAAATCGTCGGCGCCGGCGCTTCCTCGCTCGCCTCGCCGCACTCGGGCAGCACCAAAGCCGCGTTCGAGGCGCGGGCGAGCGAGCTGTCGGCCTTGAAGGTCATGCCGATCAGCGGCACGCCCAAGCGGCGGCAATGGTGCAAAAGGTCCGACAATTCGCGCGTCTCGCCTGAGCGCGAAATCGCCAGCACGCAATCGGCCTCGACGATCATGCCAAGATCGCCATGGCTGGCCTCAGCGGGATGGACGAAATAGGCCGAACGGCCGGTCGAAGCCAAGGTGGCGGCGAGCTTGCGAGCGATGTGGCCCGATTTACCCATGCCCGAGACGATCACGCGGCCTTTGGCTTGAAACAGCAAGTCCGCCGCGTGCGCGAAAGGCTCGGCCAACGGCCCGCCCAGCGCCTCGGCCAATTGGTCGAGCGCGCGCGCTTCGGCGCGGATGGTCTCCTGGCCGGCGGCGATAGCGGCTTTGGCATCGATCATGCCCCGCTGTTCGCATGGGCGGGGCGGGTTGTCATCCGGACGAAAAAAAGGCGGGGCCCCTTTGGCCGGGGTCCCGCCTTCAGGATGGACAGGGCTTAGGCGACAATGCGGGCGGCTACGACGAGCAGCGGTAGGGCGACCATGACGACGAGCGCGATCGACAGAGCAAAGGAGGAGGCGCGGTACGCCAGAGTGGGGTAGTCGTGGTGGGGGAACATGAGCGATTTCTCCTAATCTGAGGCCGGTTTGGCGGGGTTTCATCCGGCTGCAGAGTGAAAATACGGGCTCGGGGACTTGATTACGAACGAGGGTTTCACGACCTGGATGTGAGCGGAATTCACAACCCTCGGAGCGGTCCTTTGGCCCAGATTCCATCGCTTCAGACGCTGCGCGCCTTCGAAGCGGCTGGCCGGCTGAATTCCTATTCCAAGGCCGCTGACGAGCTTGGCCTTACCCACGGCGCGGTCTCTCACCGCATCCGCGAATTGGAGCAGCGCCAGGGCGGACAATTGTTCCGCCGCAGCGGCAATTCCATGGTGCTGACGCCTCCGGGTGAGGCCTTGATTGTGCAGGTGCGCCAAGGGCTGTCGCTGCTGGAACAAGCTTTCGCCGACCGCAACCCGCGCGCGCCATCCGCCTCCCGCCCCCTGGTCGTCACGTCGGTGCCGAGCCTAGCTTCGACCTGGCTGTTTGCGCGGCTGGGTGAATTCCGGACCGAACGGCCGGACATCGACATCGCGCTCCGGGTCAGTGAAGCGCTCAACGACTACAAAACCGACGGCATCGATATCGGCGTGCGTCTGGGGCTCGGCGGCTGGCCGGGGCTGAACGCAGTAAAGCTGTTCGACGAGGCGCTGGCGCCGGTGTGCACGCCGGCCTATCGCGACCGCCTCGGCCTCAAAACACCAGCAGACCTCGCCCGCGCCACCTTGCTCCGCAACACCTGGACGCCGTGGGCGCGCTGGTTCAAGGCCGCGGGCCTGGATTGGCCCGAGCCCAAAACCGGACCTTCGTTCGACGATTCCGCGCTCCTGCTGCGGGCGGCGATGCAGGGCGATGGCGTAGCCCTCGCCCGCCATTGGCTGGCGGTGGACGAATTGCGCGCCGGGCGCCTGTTATTTCCGTTCGACATCACTTTGCGCGACGATTTCGGCTATTGGCTGGTGTGGCCCGCGCGCGCGCCTGCCCATCCCGAGGCCGAGGCGTTCCGAACTTGGCTCGCCGCCCGCGCGGCGGCCGAAGAGCATCCCTGCTCGCTGACCGATCTGAAAGCGGCAAGCTGACGCCCGCGCGGTTGAGCGCCAAGCGGCTTGGGCCTATGTGCATTGGCAGAGGACAATTATGAGCCGCCCCGCGCCCACCATCCGCATTCAGCGCATCGAATCGACGCCGATCGAGATCGGCAATCATTTGCCGCTGACCTTCATCTGCGGCCCGTGCCAATTGGAGAGCCGCGCGCATGCGCTCGAAACCGCGGAATTCCTCCGCGACGTGTTCAAGCGCGCTGGCGCCAATTTCATTTACAAAACCAGTTTTGACAAAGCCAACCGCTCCAGCCTCAAAACCAAGCGCGGCGCGGGGCTTTCCATCGCCGGGCCAATCTTCGAGGAAATCCGCACCAAGCTCGGCGTGCCGGTGCTGACCGACGTGCACTTGCCGGACCAATGCGCCGACGTCGCCGAAGTTGTAGACGTGTTGCAAATCCCGGCTTTCCTGTGCCGACAAACCGATTTGCTGGTGGCGGCGGCGGAAACCGGCAAACCGATCAACGTCAAGAAAGGGCAATTCCTGGCGCCCTGGGACATGAAGAACGTGCTCGCGAAAATAACCGATAGCGGCAACCCAAATGTGATGGCGTGCGAGCGCGGCGCCAGCTTTGGCTACAACACGCTGGTCTCCGACATGCGCGCGATTCCAATTCTGAAAATGCTCGGTGCGCCGGTGGTGTTTGATGCGACGCATTCGGTGCAGCAGCCCGGCGGCCGCGGCGACACTTCCGGCGGCGAGCGCCAGTTCGTACCGATCCTCGCGCGCGCGGCGGTGGCGATCGGCGTGGCGGCGGTGTTTCTGGAAGCCCATCCCCATCCCGACAAGGCGCCCAGCGACGGCCCCAACATGGTGGCGTTCGAGGACCTCGAAGACATGGTGCGCGATCTGTTGGCGTTCGACCGGCTGGCGAAGGCCGGCGCGATGGCGGCGGATTAGGGCGCCGC
>JANNFH010000438.1:0-2851 GCA_031379565.1 Alphaproteobacteria bacterium | reverse complement strand
CATGGGCGGGACGCCTCGCGGACAGCACGAAATTCCGCGTCGGGGCGCCAGCGCGGCCAACCCGTCCCGTCGGCTAGTCCCCGACCGACAGCATAAAACAGCCGCACATCCTGAGCCCCGCCGCTCAAATCCCAATCCGGCGTCACTTCGTCGGTGGGCTTGTGGTAGCGAGTGGCGGTGTATTCGTCGTTGAGTGCGCGCCCACGCGCTTCGCCGCCCTCAATCATGTCGATACCGTTGGAGGTGTAGAGCACCGGAATGCCGAGCTGGGCGAAATGCAAATGGTCCGAACGGTAGAAATATCCCGCCTCGGGTGTCGAATCCGGCGCCACCCGGCGGCCCTGCTCGGCGGCGGCCTGGGTGATGAGATCGTCCATCTCGCTTTTGCCGAAGCCCACCACCTCGATGTCATGGGTGGGGCCGAAATTGTTTATCCCGTCCATGTTGACCGCCGCCACCGTTTGCGCTGCCGGAAACACAGGGTTCTGGGAGTAATAGAGAGTGCCGAGCAGGCCTTGTTCTTCCGCCGTAAGCGCGATGAATGCCACCGAGCGTTGCGGGCGCCCTTCGGCCGAAAACGCACGCGCCAACTCGATCAACGCCGAAGTCCCGGTAGCGTTGTCGAGTGCGCCGTTACAGATGTCGTCTCCGTCAATTGGCGTGCAGCGGCCGAGATGGTCCCAGTGCGCCGAGTAGAGCATGGTCTCCTGCGGGCGCTCACGTCCCGGCAGCACGCCGACGACATTGGCCGAGCGGGTTTCCTGCGTGTTCAAGTCCAGCGCCAGCGAGCCACGCAAGCCGTTCATCGCCACCGGCGTGAAGCCCGGTCGTTGCGCCCGCGCTTTCAGTTCGTCGAAATCGAGCCCCGCGCGCTGGAACAGTTCGCGCCCAACCTCCGTCGTAACCCAGCCTTCAAAGCCAGCGCGGTTCATCCCCCGATCCTCGCGCACGATGTCAAAGCGCGCGCTGGTGTTGGACGATTGCACCACCGCCCAGGGATAGGAGGCCGGCGCGGTTTCATGGATGATGAGCACGCCGGCGGCGCCCTGGCGGGCGGCCTCTTCATATTTGTAAGTCCAGCGCCCGTAATAAGTCATGGCGCGACCGCCGAAACCGCCGTCTTCGCCAGTCTCGAAATCGGGGTCGTTGACCAGTATCACGGCGATGCGGCCACGCATGTCGACGCCGGCATAATCGTTCCAATTGCGCTCGGGCGCCACGACGCCATAACCGACGAACACCAGTTCGGCGTTCTCGACCGCCACGTGCGGCGTGACCCGCTTGCTCCAAGCTACGTATTGCGTGCCGAACGCGTAGGCCCGCGCGCCATCAGCGCCGGCGATGGTGAGCGCTGGAGTTCCTTGCACCTGCGACGAAATCAGCGGCACGTCCTGGCGCCACGAATGCGAACCATCGGGCAAGGTTACGCCCGGCTGCAAGCCGGCTGCAGCGAACGCGCGCTCAAGATAATCCAGCGTCAATCGCTCGCCGTTGGTTCCGGGCTTGCGGCCTTCAAACTCATCCGAGGCAAGCACGCGAACATGGGCCATCAAGCCCTCCGCCGACATCGGCGCGCCGGCGAACATGGCGCCGCCAGCGGGCGCGCCGGCATTTTGGGCGATGGGCGCGCAGCCTGCCAGCGCGGCCAAGGCCGCGGCCAAAATCAAACGAGCTTTCATGAGCGTGTCCCCGGTTGCGCGGCGGGCACCTTAAAGACTGGCGCTTGCCAGGGAAACGCCCAGCGTCGCATGGCTTGGCGGTCTCAACGCAGGGCTTGGCCGCGCGAGGGGCCCGTTACGCCATCCAGGGCGGGGTCGGCAGGCCCTTGGAGCGCAGGAAATCCGGGTTGAACAGCTTCGATTGGTAGCGATTGGCGTAATCGCAAAGGATAGTCACGATGGTCTTGCCCGGTCCTAGCGTGCGCGCCAACTCCATCGCCCCGAGCACGTTGAGCGCCGAAGAGCCGCCCACGCACAAGCCCTCTTCCTGGATCAGATTGTACAAAACCGGCAGCCAATCCTTGTCCTCGACCCGGTAAGCCGCATCGACCACGACGCCTTCGAGGTTGGCGGTGATGCGGCCCTGGCCGATGCCTTCGGTGATCGAGGTTCCTTCTGCTTTCAGTTCGCCGTTTTTGTACCAATTGAAAAGCGCTGCGCCGCCAGGGTCGGCGAGGCCAATCACGACATCTTTGTTGCGCGCTTTCAGCCCAAGGCTCACCCCGCCCAGCGTACCGCCCGATCCCACCGCGCAGATAAAGCCATCCACACGGCCCTCGGTGTCGCGCCAGATTTCCGGGGCCGTGGTGTCGAAATGGCCCTGACGGTTGGCGACATTATCGAATTGGTTGGCCCAGATTGCGCCGTTCGGTTCGCTCTCGGCTTCCGCCTCGGCGATGCGGCGCGCGACCTTCGGATAATGGTTCTCGTCCGACGCCTTCACCGCATCGACTTCCACCAATTCCGCGCCGAGTGCGACAACCGCATCCTTTTTTTCTTGGCTTTGGGTTCGCGGCATCACCACGATCACCCGATAGCCCTTGGCCGCCCCGATCAGCGCCAGGCCAATGCCGGTATTGCCCGCCGTGCCTTCGACAATGACGCCGCCGGGGCGCAATTGCCCTCTCGCCTCAGCGTCCTGCACGATCGCCAAGGCCGCGCGATCCTTCACCGATTGGCCAGGATTGAGAAATTCCGCTTTACCCAAAATCGTGCAGCCGGTTTCTTCGGACGCGCGCTTCAACTTGATCAGCGGCGTATTGCCGATGGCGCCGAGCACGCTCAGCATCAGGCGTTTATTTTTGGGCTTCTCGGTCATGGGATGCTCGCATCCCCCTCCCCTTGAGGGGCGG
>JANNFH010000436.1:0-2277 GCA_031379565.1 Alphaproteobacteria bacterium | reverse complement strand
CCGCTCGCGATCACCAAGACGCCAAAGGCTGCGAGCACGAATGCGCCAGTTATCACGAGGGTGAGGACCGCAATCCATGGCCGGTTGGGGAGAAACGCCAGCCCCCAACTTAGGAAGCGCCACGGATCGAGGAGCGGGTGCCCATACCAGTATGCAACGGGCTCACCGAAATGGGGTGCGTAACCGTAGAGCGCGGCCAGCATTTGTGTAGCGCACCCCGCAAACAGCGTGAGGCTCATGGCGGCAAGGGCGAGATTTCGCGCGCCGGTGAGCCATGCGTTCATCGAAGCGTTCCGCACAGCGCCAGACGACGAGATGTGCGGCCCCTCCGGACAACTTTCGCCACCTTTTCAAGCCGCCCCGCCACTCGTCTTAAGTTGTCGCAAAATGCCATGACTTGCCGCGCCTAGTATTACTTTATCTAATACTGTGATAATCGCAGAATATGGGTCGTACAGCAAGATAAAGAGCAAGTTATTGTTGTGTTCGGCCCTTGGTTTTGCTATGGTTTCGGCAAGTTGAGGCGCGCGGCTGCAACTTGGTTCGTGCCGCGCCGATGACGCGAGAGACGCAACGCCGATGGCGGATTTGGTTTCATTTCGATCACAAGCGGCGGCGCAAGCAGCCGACGACGACGAGTTTCGTGGTCGCATTGGGCGCACGCGCGGCGGCGCCACGGGCCGGGGAACCAGCGGCGCATTGGGCGCGCGCCTCAGCAAGGCGCTTGCAGGCAAACGCATCGGCGGCGGCGCGCGTGGGTATGCGTCAAATCCGTCGCGCGCGTTCGGCGGAGACAATCGTCAGCGCGTCATCGCCAAGGTGAGTTTCCATAAACACGCCGGCGGTGGCGGCGGCGGCGGCGGCAAACTGCTGGCGCACGCGCAGTATCTGGAGCGCGATGGCGCGGCGCGCGAAGGCGAGCGGGGCCGTTTCTATGATCGTGAGCACGAAGTCGTGGAGGACGCGCGCGAGCAGCTGCGGGAGTGGGAGGTCGATGACAAGCGCCACTTCCGCATCATGCTGGCGCCGGAGAGCGGCGCGCGCTTTGCCGGCGAGGACCTCAAAGGCTTTACCCGCGACGTGATGGATCGGATGGAACGCGATCTGGGCGTGGGTCTCGATTGGGTGGCGGTCGATCATCACAACACCGACAATCCCCATACCCATGTGATCGTGCGCGGGGTGCGCCGCGACGGAGTGGAACTTCTCCTGCCGCGCGAGTACGTGTCCCACGGATTGCGCGAGGCAGCGCGCGATGTCGCCACCGAACTGATCGGCGAACGGAGCCTGGCCGATGAACGGCTGCGCTTGGAGCGCGAAGTCGAAGGGCGGAGCCTCAATCGCCTGGACCGGGCCCTGGAACTGGAACTCAACGACCGCCGCGAAGTCCGCCTGCAAGAGCTGGGGCGGGACCAGGCGCCAGACTTCGCCAACTCCATGCGCGCGCGTGCGCGTGAATTGCAGCGCATGGGGCTGGCCGAAGAAGCTCGCCGCAATGTGCTGCGGCTGGAGCGTGATTGGCTGGAGCGCTTGGAGGCGGCGCGCCCGCTCGACATCCGCCGCGAGTTGGCGCGGGGGCGGCTCTATGAGCCGCGCTTTGGACGCCTGATGGGCGAGGTGTTGGAATTGGGGCCGCGCGGCGACAATCCTGACCGTGCGTTGCTTGTGGTCGAGACCCCGGATCGCGGGCGCTTCCTCTTGAATACCGGCATGCGCGATATTGAGCATTTGCAGCAAGGCTCGCTGGTGGCGCTCAAATCGCACGGGCGAAGCGCCGAGATCGAGCGGCTCTCATATTATTCCGTGCGCGAGCAAGTTCGCGCCCGCGCCGATACCGTGCTTGACCGGGAATTGGATTGGATTGCACGGGGAGAGGCGCGGCGGCTGCCGACCATGAAGGGCGTTGAGGAGGCTCTCGTGGCGCGTGCTGAATTCCTGGAAGCGAACGGCTTTGGACTCCGCAGTGAGACCGGCAAGTTCTATTTCCGCAACGGCGTGCGCGAGCGACTGCGCGAGGCCGAGCTTGAACGCGCCGGCCAAGACCGCGCTCGCGAGCATGGCGGTCGCTATCTGGGCCGCGATGGGCAGGATGACTTGACCGACAAAGGCGCCTGGAAAGTGCGCGAGGTGCGCGAATTGTTCGCGGGCAAGACGGCGATGCTGGAGCGTGGGCGCGACATCGCCGCCGTGCCCATGGGCAAGAGCCGGGATATCGGCGTCGGCGACGAGGTGATGCTCAAAGCGGTTGAGGGACCGGCGCGGACACGATCGATCGAG
>JANNFH010000408.1:0-3648 GCA_031379565.1 Alphaproteobacteria bacterium | reverse complement strand
GCCTGCGCGACCACAGCGCAGTCAAGCGCCGAACCTCCGATACCGCCGTCTTTTTCATTAGCAGCCAGCGCGATCAGGCCAAGCGCAGCCATTTCCTGCCAACGCACGCGGTCAAAGCCGCCATCCAGCGCACGTGTCCGGTGCTTGATGACGACACGCCGCAGACGCTCGCCAGGCGCGTGTTCGAGGAAGAAAAGAAAGCTTACCCCGAGGCGATCGATCTGTCCGCACACGGCCGGCTGAATCTTCATCCAACCAATTGGCGGCAAGCAAAGCGTCCACCTTGCGGCGCACGGTTTCACGCGGTGGGCCGGTGCGCTCGGCGATTGCGCGCCGCGAAACAGCGCCGCGCAATTCGTTGGGAGGACGTGCTTCGTCGATCAGCTGCAACGGCGCATTCGGGCCCAGCAGAAGCGGGCGGATGGTTGCCTCCGAGACGCAAACGAGAATGATAATCGATTCAAAATCGGCCTTAACCAGCCCCTGCAAAGCGTGGCAGATATCGAGCACCAATTCATCGGTGGCGTAGGCGCGCGCGCGAAAAGCATGTGGCAGCGTCATGTGATCCCCAGATGCAAATGACGCATTCGTGATTGGGGCAGTCGTGCGGGCTGCGTCAAGTGGGCGGCGCAAGCAGGCGCCACAAAAACGCCCTAATCGCACCCCTTGCGGCGCTGCAACAAAGCGGGCATATGCCTCGGTTCGGCAGGATCGTTAACCTGCCGTTCCTGTCCGAGATTGCCGGCGCCGCGCATGTGGCCGCCCGAAAGGGCTCTATGTGTGCGGCTTAATCCGTTGAAGCCCTTGGGCTTTTCGGGCCGACATGAGACAGAGCTGACGTTTTTCCGGGCAGGCTGTCAAGGCCTGCTCTGCTGGGCGAGCTTCTGGGGCAGGTGGTGCGCAATCGGCGCGCCGGTCCCGGCTCTCCGCCGCGAACGGCCTGTCAGCGTGCGCCATGGGGCGCGCGGATGGTCCGGGCGCCTCCACCGAAATCGCTCTCGCGATTTTCGGAAACTTCGTGGAAGGCCCGGCCGTCAAGCGGCCGGGTGGGGAGACCGCAATGGATCGTGCTCAGAAGGCCGAAGCGGTGGAAGCGCTGAAAGGCGTGTTCGCCGGGGCTGGAGTGGTGGTCGTCGGCCAGTATTCCGGTCTGTCTGTTGCGGAAATGACGGTGCTTCGCTCGCGGCTGCGTACAGCCGGAGCAGGGCTCAAAGTGGTGAAAAACCGGCTGGTGAAGCTGGCGATCGACGGCACTCAACATGCCGGGGGCGCGCATCTGTTCACCGGTCCAACGGCGATCGCTTATTCCAAGGATCCGATTGCGGCGCCCAAGGTCGCCGTGGCCTTTGCCAAGGAAAAAGAACGCTTCGTCCTGTTGGGCGGGCTGTTCGGCGATCAGGTGCTCGACAAGGCCGCAGTGACCGCACTCGCGACACTGCCTTCGCTGGACGAGCTCCGGGGCAAGATTATCGGCCTGGTGCAGGCGCCCGCGACCAAGATCGCTGGCGTGCTGGCGGCCCCCGCGGGGCAATTGGCCCGCGTGATCAACGCCTATTCCACCAAGGACGCCGCCTAGCCGCTACACGTCATTCCGCAAATATCGCAACAAAAACAACTCGCCAAATGAAGGGGCCGCCAAATGGCTAAATTGGATAAAATCGTCGAAGATCTTTCCGCTCTGACCGTCATCGAGGCGGCCGAGCTGTCGAAAATGCTTGAGGAAAAGTGGGGCGTCTCCGCCGCCGCCCCAGTGGCTGTCGCCGCCGCGGCCGCCGGCCCCGCCGCTGTCGTCGAAGAGCAAACCGAATTCACGGTCCTGCTCACCGGCGCCGGCGACAAGAAAATCGAAGTGATCAAGGAAGTGCGCGCGATCACGGGCCTTGGCCTCAAGGAAGCCAAGGACCTGGTCGAAGGCGCGCCGAAAGCGGTGAAGGAAGGCGTCAACAAATCCGATGCGCAAAAGTTCAAGGAACAGCTTGAAAAAGCCGGCGCGAAGGTCGAGTTAAAGTAACTCACACACAACAGCGCGGAGCGCGGGGCCGTTAAGAGACGGCTTCGCCTCCCGCGTTTTCGTGCGCTTGGCGCACCTAGGCCGCGCCCGCCCGCGCGGCTTTGACCAGAACAAGCGGAACCCGCGGCGCGAGACGCGAGGAACCCAAGGGCGGAAGGCGGCTCATGCGCCGCGCTGGCGAACCTTACGGCCGGAGGTTCGCATTCCAGCGCGGGGCACATGGGGAGAGCTAAATGGCTCTGTCGTTCACAGGTAAGAAGCGTATCCGCAAGTCGTTTGGCAAGATCCCCGAAGCCGGGGCGATGCCGAACCTGATCGAGGTGCAAAAAACCTCCTACGATCAATTCCTGCAGAAGGACGAGCGCTCCTACGAGCGCATCGAGGAGGGCCTGCAGGCGGTGTTCCGGTCGGTGTTTCCGATCCGCGATTTTTCCGATCGCGCGGTGTTGGAATACGTCTCCTACGAGTTCGAAGAACCCAAGTTTGACGTCGAAGAGTGTCAACAGCGTGACATGACTTACGCCGCGCCGCTGAAGGTGAAGCTGCGGCTGATCGTGTTCGAGACCGACGAGGAAACCGGCGCCAAGTCCGTGAAGGACATCAAGGAACAGGACGTCTATCTCGGCGACATCCCGCTGATGACCGACAAAGGCACGTTCGTCGTCAACAGCACCGAGCGGGTTATCGTTTCCCAGATGCACCGCTCGCCGGGCGTGTTCTTCGATCACGACAAGGGCAAGACCCACGCTTCGGGCAAATTGCTGTTCGCCGCGCGCGTGATCCCGTATCGCGGCTCCTGGCTCGATTTCGAATTCGACGCCAAGGACATCATGTTCGTGCGCATCGACCGCAAGCGGAAGCTGCCGGCGACGACGCTGCTTTATGCGCTCGGCCTATCGAGCGAGCAGATCCTGGCGACGTTCTACACCTCCTCGATCTACACCCGCACCCGGCAAGGCTGGACCACGAAATACCGCGCCGAGCGCTGGCGCGGGGTGAAGCCGAATTATGACGTAGTCGACGCAAAAACTGGCAAGGTCGTGGCTGAGGCCGGCAAGAAAATTTCCGCGCGCGTCGCCAACAAATTGGTGGAAGACGGCGTCGCCGATATTCTGGTGCCGAGCGAGGACCTCTACGACCGCTTCATCACCGAAGATGTGGTCAATCCCGATACCGGGGAAATCTATATCGAAGCCGGCCAGCCGCTGGCCGAACCGATCATCGCCACTTTGATCGAGGCGGGCGTGCACGATCTGCCGATCCTTGACATCGACCCGGTCACCAACGGCCCCTACATCCGCAACACGCTGGCGCTCGACAAGAACGAAACCCGCGAGCAGGCGCTGTTCGATATCTATCGCGTCATGCGCCCCGGGGAGCCGCCGACGATCGACACCGCCGAAGTGCTGTTCAACGCGCTGTTCTCCGATTCCGAACGTTACGACCTCTCCGCCGTAGGGCGGGTGAAGATGAACATGCGCCTGGGTATGGACACGGACGACAATCTGCGGGTGCTGCGCCTTGAAGATATCGTCGAGGTGCTGCGCACGCTTTCCGATCTGCGCGACAGCCGCGGCGAAATCGACGACATCGACAATCTCGGCAACCGGCGCGTGCGCTCGGTCGGCGAGCTGATG
>JANNFH010000407.1:0-18922 GCA_031379565.1 Alphaproteobacteria bacterium | reverse complement strand
TGCCGAACGGGTTATTCGCGGTGCGCGCGCTGCGCGCTTCGCCTGGAAGATGTGACATGGATTCCGCAGGGCGGATTGGCGCGCCACGCGGTGGCGGGCGGTCCAGCTCACGATTGCACGCTGCGCCAGTTTTCGCCGCGCTCGATCTGGGCACCAACAATTGCCGGCTGCTGCTGGCCTCGCCAGCGCGAGAGGGATTTCGCGTCGTTGGCGGCTATTCGGAGATCGTGCGGCTGGGCGAAGGGCTCGCCGCCAGTGGGCGGCTTGGCGACGCCGCGATGGCGCGCGCGTACCAAGCGCTGGGCGTCTGCGCCGCGCGTATCGAAGCGCGATCGCCCGCCGCCATTGGCTGCATCGCCACCCAAGCGTGCCGCGTCGCCGCCAATGGCGCGGCGTTCCTCGCGGGCGTGAAGCAGAATCTCGGCCTAGCCTTCGAGATCCTCAGCCATGAGGAAGAGGCCACGCTCTCCGTGCTCGGGTGCGCCAGCCTGCTCGATCCGGCGTCGGAGCTAGCCCTCATCGTCGATATCGGCGGCGGCTCTACGGAGCTTTCCTGGGTGTCGCCGCAAGCGGTGCATGCGAGCATGGCGCGCGGTGATCTTGAACCGCCGATCATGGCCTGGGGCTCGGCCCCACTAGGTGTCGTAACCGTGGCGGAGGAAGGCGGCGAGCCAGATGGCGACAAGGCGGCTTGGTATGAACGCACGGTGACGCGCATCTCCGAACAGCTTTCGGCGCTTGGAAATCCCGGCCTTCACGCCGCGTTTGAGCAAGGCCGCGGGCACATCGTCGGCACTTCCGGCACGGTGACCAGCCTGGCCGGCGTGCATCTCGGCCTGAAGCGCTATCAACGCAGCTGCGTCGACGGGTTGTGGATGAACACAGCCGATTGCCGCGCCGTGATCGCAACTTTGCTCGCCCAGACCTTGGCCGAGCGCGCCGCCAATCCGTGCATCGGCAAAGATCGCGCCGATCTGGTGCTTCCTGGGAGTGCAATTCTCGATGCGGTGTTGCGCCTATGGCCCGCCGCGCGCATTCGCGTGGCGGATCGCGGCCTACGCGAGGGCGTGTTGATGCGCCTGATCTCCGCGCACGAGAGCACGCGGCCATGACCGATGATGGCGAAGAAAAGCGCCGCTGGCGCGGCAAGGCGGAAAGTGCGGGCGGCGAGCGCCAGCTGACGCAACGGGTCAAGAACAAGCGCGTCAAGGAAAGTTCTCGGAACTGGATTCAGCGTCAGATCAACGATCCATACGTGACGCGCGCCAAGGCCGAAGGCTATCGCGCTCGGGCGGCGTACAAATTGGTTGAACTCGATGCACAGTTTCACCTGCTTCATCGCGGCATGCGCGTGATCGATCTCGGGGCGGCGCCAGGCGGGTGGGCGCAGGTGGCGGTGCAGCGGGGGGTTGGCAAAATCGTTGGCATTGATTTGCTGCCGATCGACCCGATCGAGGGCGCGACCTTTGTGCTGGGCGATTTTCTCGATCCCCAGGCGCCAGCCGCGCTGATGGCGTCGCTTGGAGGAGCGCCTGACCTCATCCTCTCGGACATGGCCGCCAATACCACGGGTCATGCCAAGACCGACCAGATTCGCACCGGTGCGCTCGCGGAAGCCGCCGCGGAATTTGCGTTGGAACATCTCACGCCCGGCGGCGCATTTGTGACCAAGGGTTTTCAGGGCGGCCTTGAAGCAACGCTGCTTGCCCGCCTGAAGCGAAATTTCATCACCGTAAAGCACGCCAAGCCACCCGCTAGCCGCGCGGAAAGCGCTGAGGTTTTCGTGGTGGCAATGGGGTTTAGGCCAACAGGCGGATTCGAGCCGGGCCTGCGTCGTTTACTTGAGCGGCCGTAACCAAGTTTCGATCAAGTCAGCAGTGACTATCGGTGACTACGCGGACGGCGGTGTGGACGGACCGCTTCGGCTTCGGCGGGTTCGTCTGGTTCGCCAAGCGCGGCGACCAGTTGACCGATAGAGGCCGCCAGCGTCCGTTCGGCGACCATGGTGTCTAGCTCGGCGCGCGCTACGGCGATGCGGGCGCTGATAAGCTCTTGCTCCTGGTTCAGGACATCGATCATTGAGCGTTGCCCGTATTGTTGTTCCAGACGCGCGCCTTCGCTCGCCAATTCGGTTGCCGCCAGTCCAAGTCGCGAGGCGTCCAGGCGTTCCCGCGTGGCAGCTAGGCCGGTCCACGCAATGGTCGCGCGCTCACGGACCCGGCGCCGGGTTTCTTCGAGATCGTAGCGGGCCGAGCGGCGCACGGCGCGCTGTTGGGTGGTGCGCGCGGACACCGCGCCGCCCGTTATCAGCGGAATGGTAACCCGAACGCTGACAGTATTGTCCCATTGCTCGGTGAGGAGAGACCCGCCGATGGCGTCAAAGCGGCTGTAATTAGTCTGCAGGTCTACCCGGGGCCGCCCGCTCGAGGCGGCGACATCGATTGAAGCATCGGCCTGCTCAAGCTGGGCGATCGCGCCCAGAAGCGCGGGGTGGTTGGCGTCGGCGTCGGCCAATGCGGCGTCGAGGTCGGCGGGCAGCGCCGCCAGGTGATGCGGCGAACTGAGGTCACTCGGAGAATGCCCGGTAATTCGGGTGTAGACCTCGGTCGCCTCGACCATCTGCGCGCGCGCCTCGGCCAACTGAGCCCGGGCCAGCGCGACTCGCGCGTCCGCCTGGGCGACGTCGGTGTTGGTTAGGAACCCTTCGCGCCGGTTGGCGTGCGCGAATTCAGCCTGACGTTGGAGGTTTGTCAGAAGTTCCTCCTGCGCGGAGAGGCGGGCCTGAGCGAAGCGCGTTTGTCCGTAAGCGGTCGTGAGGTCCAGCAAGACCGCTTGCGCTGCGTCCTGATAGCGCGCCAACGCACCTAGAATTTGGGCTCGGGCTTGGCGGGTCGAAGACAACACTCGGCCTGAGCCGAACAACATCAAGGACGTACGAATCGATGCAACCCAGTATTCCGGCTGATCGCGAACGGTAAATGACACGCGGCGCTCGCTCTGGTCGTGTTCATTGGCGGTGCCATCGAGGGTAATTTGCGGCATCGCTTCAGACCACGCCAAAGGCAACGCCTGGCGGGCAGCGTCGAGGCGCGCGCGTTCGGAGGCCAGAGCAGGACTGGTGCGCAGTACCGCAACCGATTCAGATTGGAGCGTTTCCGCACGTGCGGGCGCCTGGCCAAGCGCTAGGACAGCGCAAGCGGGTAGACAAAACCGGCGCAAGGCGTTGATCGGGCGTTTCATGTTGGCAATCCAGCGTGCGCGCGCTGCGCAGGCGCGACCACGCAGCAAGGTCCGTGCCGGAGTAAGGATGGGTTAACCAACTCGGGCACGTTGCGGCGGCACTCGAAGCGCAGTCCGCCTGCGCTGCTTTGCGTTAATTTTCCGAAGGCAGCGGAGGCAACCTCCATGTTAACGACACATCTGTCCCGGTTGGTCGGCCCGTCCGGCCGCTCAATCACCACACTGGTCCCGACTTGTGATCTGCGTACGCGCGCGCCGGTCACGCCGTCGCCATCAGCGGCGCCTCCGAAGCGCGCGATTTCCGTTGGTGTCTCGGTTTGAGACGCAATGAGCGGGTATCGGTCTTTGTCCAAATTGTCAGTCCCAAAAAAGAGAAAACCCTACACTTTAACGCCAAAATCTCGTGATGTGCGGCGAACGTCCGCACTCAGGTTGCGTGACGAGCGAGCGTGTGGGCAATGGATTCTGGTAAGGATTTCATCGATCGATTGGGGCGGCGGGTCCAAGCGGCAATCGACAGCGGGCAGCGCCTGCTTGTCGGTGCCTGGAATGCGACGCGACGGGCCGCTGAACCGGCGATCGAGAGCGGGCGGCGCTTGTTTGGCCCCGCATGGAACGCGATTTCACAGCGCTTATTTTCACGGCCGGCAGACCAAGAACTTCCAGGCGCCGAAGCGACGGGCGCGCCGGTTTTGCTGAGCCTGAGATCGCCGGGGCTTCGCCCGTATCTAGGTCTGATCTTGGGCTTCAGCGCCGCGATCAACGTGCTCTACCTCGCCCCCTCGCTGTTCATGCTGCAAGTGTATGACCGCGTCCTTCCAACCAGCGGGATTTTGACCTTGGTGCTTTTGGGCATCGTCATGGTGGTGGCGTTGGTGGTGATGGCGATCCTCGACGCCGTGCGGGCGCGGTTGCTCTCGCGCATGGCGGTGCGGGTGGAGCGTTTGGCCGTCGATGGCGTGATGGAAGCCAACATGCGGCTGCGACGCGCTGGCGTCCGCCCGCCGGCAACAGCGCGCGATCTCGACACGCTAAGGCAAGGTATAACCAGCCCCGCCGCCATCGGCTTGCTCGACCTCCCTTGGACGCCGCTGTTTGTGATCATCTGCTTCATGATCCATTTGTGGTTAGGCGCTCTCGCTCTAGCCGGCGCTTTCTTGATTTTTGCACTCGCCTTGGCGAATGAGCGATCGTCGCGCGACGCACTGGGCAAGTTGTCGATGAAGGCGGCGATCTTTTACGGTGCGCACGAGGGCGATCTGGCGTCTTCGGAGACCATTCATGCGCTTGGCGCGGAGCGAAGATTCCGTAAACGGCGTATGGTCGCGCGCAACGAATATCTGGTCGCGCAAACGAGTACGGCGTTCACCGGCGCTGGCTTCGCCGCCACCACCAAGACGATGCGTATGGCGTTGCAATCGGCGGCGCTCGGGCTTGGCGCGTATTTGGCGGTGGAACGGCAGATTTCCGCGGGCAGCATTATCGCGGCCACGATCCTGACAGCGCGCGCGTTCGCGCCGGTGGAGCAGCTCGTTAGCGGTTGGCGGCAAATAGGCTTGGCGTTCACGTCTCTCAAGTCGCTACGGGCAATGCTGGGCGATGCCGAAAACACAAGGACGCACACGCCACTGCCCGCGCCGCAAGGCCGGATCTCGGTTGAGCAAGCGAGTGCGACCGCGCCGGACGGGCGCACCATGGCGCTGCAAGGGGCGAACTTTTCGGTCGAACCGGGCGAAATCATCGGCATCATCGGACCAAGCGGCGCCGGCAAGACGACGCTTGCGCGCGTGCTGGCGAATGCGGTGGCGCCCAAGGGCGGCACGGTACGCATAGATGGCGCCCGTTACGCCGACTGGGACCACGAAGCGCTGGCCGAGCACATTGGTTATTTGCCGCAGCGCATTGATCTCTTCGATGGCAGCGTCGCGCAAAACATTGCGTCTTTTCGTCCCACCGTGGACGCTGCCGGCGCCGATACTGGGCCGCGCGTGGTGGAGGCGGCGATGGCGGCTGGCGCGCACGATTTGATCTTGCGTTTACCGAACGGGTACGAGACGGAATTGGGCGGCGGCGGCGCCGGCATCTCGCCGGGCCAGGCTCAAAGAATTGCGTTGGCGCGCGCGTTCTACGGCAATCCGCGCGTGGTCGTTCTCGACGAGCCAAATTCGCACCTGGATGTGGACGGTGAAGTCGCGCTGGTGGCGGCGATCGAAACGGTGAAGGCGCGCGGCGGCGTCGTGTTCGTTGTAGCCCACAGAGCGGGTGTCCTAAACATCGTGGACAAGCTCTTGGTGCTTCGTGAGGGGCGCGTGATTGAGTTCGGGCCACGCGCGGCGGTGTTGGCCAAGATCGCCGGTACGAAACCCGAGACCGTTTCTGCCCCGGCCTTGGTGAGTGTGCGCCCATGATGCCCGAGAAAGACTTCGTCGCTGTTGAACAGGTGCTCGACGACAATCCGTGGCTTGAAGGGCGCGTTGGCTTAATCACATGCATCCTGTTTTTCGGGGTGTTTGGCCTTTGGGCGGCGTTTGCGCCGCTGGATGCGGGCGTGATGGCCGCCGGCGAGGTGAAGGTGGCGGGGAACCGCGTTGTAGTTCAACACCGCGATGGGGGCGTGATCTCTCGTCTCGCCGTGCACGAAGGCGATCACGTTGAGACCGGGCAAATCTTGCTCGAATTGTCGGCGGTGGAGTTGGCCGCTCAGGAGCGCGGCCTGGCCGGTCAAGCGATCGAGCTGGAAGCCTCGCGGGATCGGCTGCTGGCGGAAGCCATGCACCGGACCACGCTCGCGCGTCCTGCCAGTTGGTCGGCATTGCCGCCTGAGTATGTGCAGCTTTCCAACGACGTGTTGCAGCGTCAGCAAGAAGAGCTCGACACACGCCGAGCCGCATTGTCGGCGCAGGTCGGCGTGCAGGGGCAGCGCCAATCGCAGCTCGGCGCGCAAATTGGCGGCTACCAGCAACAGATCGCTTCAGTGGATGAGCAGGTGCGCCTCGTAACCGAGGAATTGGGAGGTCTACGGCGCTTGGCAGAACAGGGCTTTGCCCCGGAGACGCGGGTGCGAGCCACGGAGCGGGCGGCGGCTGAATTAGCCGAACGCCGCGCGGCGCTCGTTGGCCAAATCGCCCAAGCCCACGAGGGTATCGGTGAGACGCGTATGCAATCGCTGGCGCTACGCGAGGACCGCGCTCAGGGCGTGGCGCAGGAGCTCCGGCAAACCGACGTTCAGATCGCCGACGTGATGCCGCGCCTGCAGGCCGTTCGCGTGCAGCTCGAGCGCGCGCGTGTGCGGGCGCCGTCCGGCGGCGTCGTCGTGGCGTTGGCGGTGTTCAACGAGGGCGCCGTGGTCGGGCCCGGCGAGCACATTCTCGACATCGTGCCGGATGACCAAGACATGATCTTGCAGGTCAGCGTTCGCCCCGTTGATGCCGATAACGTCCACGTTGGGCAGCGTGCCATCGTGCGCTTGAGCGCGTTCGAGGGGCGGCGTGTTTCGACGGCGGATGGCGTCGTGCATCGCATCTCGGCGGATCGTTTTGAGGATCAACGCACAGGATCTCGGTATTTCATGGTGGAGGTGAAAGTCTCCCGCGCCGAATTACAGCGTGTCGCGCAAGCGGCTGGCGTTCAGTCATTGACCTTGACGCCAGGCTTGCCGGTAGAGGTGATGATCCCGTTGCGAAAGCGCACAGCGTTGCAATATCTGGTCGATCCGCTGACCCAGACGGTGTGGCGATCGTTCCGAGAAAATTGAGGCGACGCGAGGTGCGGATCGCACGATCGTCAAAAACCAAATGGGTGGCTGCAGGGATCGGCGCGGTTGCGCTTGTGCTCGGGGTCGTCGCGGTGTTGAGCTTGCCCCAAACGACGGGCGCCAATCCGGCGACGATGCGACTAGGTCGCAACGTGGATGGCGTGACGCTTGTCAATGATGCGGGCGAGTCCGTTCGCTGGGGCGCGCTGAAAGGGCGGCCGCGGGCGTTGTTCTTCGGCTTTACGCATTGCCCAGTGGTGTGCCCGGTTACGGTGTGGGAGTTGAACGACGCGTTGGATAAGATCGGCGCTGGGGGCGCGGCCATTGATATCGAATTTGTGACTATTGACCCCGAGCGGGACACGCCTCAGCGTTTGCATGCGTATTTCAGCGGCTTTGAGGGGCGGGTCCACAGCTATACGGGCTCCGCCGAAGCTATCGCGCGGCTCGCGCGGGCATTTGATATTTCATATCAGCGCCAAGACGATGGCGAAGGTGACAACTACAGCATGGATCACACCGCCACTGTGTTCCTGCTCGATGTGGACGGCAGAGTGCGCGATGTGATCGGCTATGGCTCTCCCCCGGATGTCGCGCGGGCGCGGCTTAGCGCGCTTATTGCGGCGCCCCCACCGCGGTAAGCACGACGACATCGTGCACGGTCCGAGAAAGGTAGAGCGCGGCGGCGCTGACCAACATCCACACGACCGCCGCATAGGTCGCCGCTAAGATCAAGCCGGATGCTTTCCACGAAATGAGTGGTCTCGGGCTTGATTCAGCCTCCTCGTCAGCGCGCGGTTGGCGCTGATGGGGGTGGGCTCGGGCAGGCGCAGGCTCCACTGGACGCCGTCGCGAATCGCCTTGGTAATGCAAATGCCTATCCCCGCTCCCTCGAACGGATGACTACGGGTTAGGGTTAAGGTTTATTCCATGCCGATAGGCGGCCGTTTGCGATTAGCGCTCACCGTCGGCGATCCGCCGCCAACCCAGCTGCTCGAACTCGAACGCGCTGACTGCGCCATTATTAGCGCTAAGGGCGACATCGACTTGATAAAGCGCGACCTCGAAATCGCCGTCGCCGGCCCCCTGGCGCGTTGTTCTGACTGAGCTGGAGAGCGGTTGCGCGCTCCAATCGGCTCTCGTCTCGCTATCAACGGAGGCGCTGCCTTGGGGCCGCTGCATCATATTGACGTCCCGCAAGAGCGCCATTGCGTTGCGCTGCAGCATAACCGTGGCGCGCACTTCGCGCTGGTGCAGGAAATTTCGGGAAATCTGGATTTGCAGCGCTACAAGCGGCACGAGCGCGATGGCGAGGATTGCGATCGCCGCCAGCGCTTCCAGTGCGCTAAAGCCTGATTGACGCAGCCGGCTCATGCCAGGCCTGCCAATTGCGCTGCCCCAACCAATGCCAGCGCCGCCGCAAGGCCGACGCCGAACGGCGCGCCGACGGGGGGTTGCGCGCGCGCGCCTCTAGCGCCCAGCCGCGCGCCACTAATTACCGCTAAGGTGGCGCCGCCGGCGACGGCGACCGCGACGAGCGCATGCGTTGGGCCCAGAAAGGCGCCCATTGCAGCGGCTAATTTCACATCACCGAGGCCAAGCGATTCTGCTTTTCCGTTTCGCGCAAAGGCCAGGCGAACGCCATGGAACAACAGCCACATCAGCCCTGCGCCGCAGACCTTTTCCAACAAAGTAGCGGGCGTCGGCGAGGCCAATGCCAATAGCGCGACGGCGATGACCAGGAGGTTGGGAATAATGCAGCGGCGGCGATCAGTTTCAGCGATGAGGGCGCAGATCACGATCAACGACGCAAAGATGATCGCATCATCCCAGTTGTGCAGCCACGCTTGCGCCAGCACCGCCAGTACCGCCGCGCTCAATCCAATCGCCAACGACCCAAGCACCAGCGGCGCACCCAAATCTCGCTTGGCCGCGAGGGCCGCAAGGATCAGCGCGGCGATGGCGGCGAGCGGGGCGGTCCAATCCATAAGCGCGTTCATCGCCTATCCAATCGAATCGTAAATGCTGGCCAACGCCGAAACCAGGCCCAGCACAATCAAGCCGATCATGCCGGCGACGGCGCCGATCGCGGCCGGCTCCAGGATTGAGGTGAAGCGCTTTATTGCGTCGCGCATCTCTTCTTCGTTGCGGTCGGCCACGGCGCGGAACATTTCGCTCAACGCGCCTGAGCGCTGGCCGGCGCGGATCAGGCTGGCGTCGATTGGCGACAGCGCGCCTGCTGCCCGAAAGGCCTCGTCAACGGGCTGGCCGGCGCGCAGGCGGGCGATGGCGTCCAGCGCGCCGCGCTTGATCGGGCCGTCGGGGGCGGCGCCCGCCGCCAGCGAAGTCGCTTGCAAGACATCAACGCCAGCCGCGAGCGCAAGCGCCATGATGCGCGACCAGGAGGCGCGTTCGCGCGTCCGAAGCAAGATGCGAAGCCCGGGCGTGGCGTGCGCGACAGCGCCGAGGGTGCGCTGTCCTGTCGCTTTACTGAGAAAACCGGCCATCGCCAGAAGCGTGATGAGCAGCGAGGCGCCGATGAGGGCGAAGTGATCGTGGAACGCCACGCCGGTGTTGAGCACGAAAGCCGAGAGGCCGGTGGGCGCCGCGTCGGTGTTGCGGAGCATGAGCGCAAAACGCGGCACCACGACATAGAACAAAAAACCCACGCTGCCCACGCCGCTCACTACCAGGAAGGCGGGATAGAACAGCGCATTTTGAATGTCGCGACCGACACGGTGTTCGAACGCCATTTGCCGCGCCGCTTCTTCAAGCACGAGCGGCAATCGGCCGGTGGCCTCGCCGGCCCGGATCAAGGCGTAGACGTAAGAGGGATAAAACGGCGCCGAACTCTGAAGCGCCGCAGCAAGTCGGTTGCCCTGACGCAGCGACGCGATGGTGGCCCGCAATGCCGAACTGAGCGCTTCGCCGGGCATGGCTGCCGCAATAATGTCGAGCGCCTCCAACAGATCGATTCCAGCGCGGGTCATGACCGCCAATTGTCGTAGCGCCAACCAGGCTACGTCGCGTGACACCTTCTTTCCAGCACCGCCGTCTGCGTCTGTTTCTCGGAGATCGAGCACTACTTTTCGTTCCCGGCTGAGCCGACTGAGCGCGTCGGCGCGAGATTCGGCGGTTAGCGTATCCGACACCGGCTGACGCTCCGGACCGAGCGCGCGGTAAGTGAAGCGGCGCTCGCTCATGCCGAGCCAACGCCGAGAACGCGCAGCGCCTCCAAGAACGCGGTTTCTCCGGCGCGGGCTTTGGCCACGCCATTTTGAAGCAGGTCGGTGAAGCCGACCGCGCGCGCGAGCGAGCCCAGTTCGCGCTCGCCGGCGCCGCTGCGGATCGCCTGTTGGAGCGCGCCGTCAATTCGCGCGGCTTCAAACACGGCGACGCGGCCCTTGAAGCCGCTGTGTCCGCACGCTTTGCAACCAGTGCCGCGCCGCCAAGCCGGGGGCGCGGCGAGCATCGCTTGGGGCAGTAGGGCCTGTGCCCGTTGTTCGCTGGAGGGGTCGTGATCTGGCACGCCGCATGTTGGGCACACGCGCCGCACCAGGCGTTGACCCACCACGGCGCGCAACACGTCAGCAAGAAGGAAGCGCTCGACGCCCAGATCGACCAACCGCGATATGGCGGCGAGCGCGGAATTGGTATGCACGGTGGAAATAACTAGGTGACCGGTGAGCGCTGCTTGCACCGCGGTGCGCGCCGTCTCGGAATCGCGAATTTCGCCGACGAAAATGATATCGGGGTCCTGACGCAGGATAGACCGCAGGCCCGTTGCAAAATCCAGTTGAATGTCGGAGCGGACGGTCATTTGCAGAACGCCGGGAAGATCGAACTCGACCGGGTCTTCGATGGTGAGAATTTTGCGAACGCCGTCATTCAGCTCGGAAATGAGGCGGTAGACGCTTGTCGTCTTTCCAGAACCCGTCGGCCCCGTGACCAGCACCAGGCCGTTCGGCTGGGCGATGGTGTCGGTTAAGATGCGGCGTTGTTGGGTGGTCAGGCCGAGTTCTTCAAGGCTCGGAATCTGGCGTGTATTGCCGAGTAATCGCACGACTGTAGATTCACCCCAGGTGGTGGGAAGGGTGGAGACGCGCACGTCAACGTCGCGCCCGGAGATGCGAATGCTTTGGCGGCCATCCTGGGGCAGGCGGCGTTCGGCGATGTTCATGCCCGAGAGTAACTTGATGCGTGAAGTGATCGCGTCGAACATTTCACGCCCCGCCAGGCGGCGTTGCGAAAGAATGCCATCAACACGAAGGCGCACGAGGATTTTGTCTTCGAACGGCTCAAAGTGAACGTCGCTGGCGCCCAAGGCCACCGCTTCGCTCAGCACCGAGTTCACGAAGTCGATCACCGGCGCTTCTTCGGCCAGCTCCATCAGTCGCATCGGATCGTCGGCGCCGAGGCTGCTTTCGCGCCCGCGCAAGGCAATCAGGATCGGCTCCAAGAGCAACGAAGAGGCAAGAAATTGCTTGATCGGCGGGCCGCGCCATTGCTCGATTGCCTCTTGAATGGATGGGTCGATCAGGCGCGGCCCGGCCACGCACAATCCGGCTTCATCGCCCTCCGTGCGCCAAGCGATCAGTTCGTTGTCGATAAACCAGGCCAGCGGGGCATCCAACGTCTCGATCGTCTGGCGCACAATTTCGGCCGAGGGCGCTTGGGCTTGGTCTAGGACTGGCACGCCAACCTGCTCGGAAAGGACGCCAAGCAATGCATCTTCCGAAAGCGCGCCAATGCGCACGAGCGTGGAGCCGACGCCGCCGCCCAGTTCACGCTGCAACGCCTCCGCCTCGGCGCAGTCGCGCTCGCTAACCAAGCCGCGTTCAATCAGCAATTCGCCGAGCCGCCGCATGTTTCACCGGAGCAAGAAAAGTGGAGCGCGCAAACTAACATGCCGGCTCTGGATTCGCTAATGCCGGCAATTGCTTGGAGATGTTTTCGCGTATAGAGTGGTTAGGCGACGCGCGTTCGGTGAGAGCGTTTCCGCTCAGGTGTTTTTTCGGGATAGATCGCGTCCCATGCCCGGGTTCAAATTTTTGTTCGAAAGACGCGCCGGTTTTCGCGGCGATGGGCGGCGCGGGGAACGCGGTTACACGCTACTCGAAGTGCTGATCGTGTTAACGATTATTGCACTCGTCGCTGCTCTCGTCGGTCCGCGTCTGATGGCGCAGCTCGACCGCTCCAAGGTCACCGCCGCGCGGGTGCAAATTCGGTCCTTGGCGTCGGCGCTGGAAACGATGCGGATCGATATCGGGCGCTACCCAAATGCGCAGGAAGGCCTGGGATTGCTGGTGCGCGCGCCAGGCGGCCCGCGCGACGTTGGCGGCTGGCAAGGGCCCTATCTCGATTCCGATGTGCCCCAAGATCCCTGGGGTGGGGATTATGCGTACGAGGCGCCGCGCGGAGATGAAGCGCGGCCGCACATCGCCAGCCTCGGTTCGGATGGCCAAGCCGGGGGCGATGGGCTCGCGGCGGATGTCGAATATGGCGATCCAGCGCCTTGACGGGCGTCGCGGCGAACGCGGGCTCAGCATTATCGAAGCGTTGGTGATCGTTAGCATAACGGCGCTACTGGCGCTGTTGCTGCTGCCCCTGGTCTCGCGCGCCGGCGGGCGCAATTTCGGTCTGGCCGATCGGGGTCTCGACGCCGCGGAGGCGAGCGTAGCGGAAGCGCAGTGGCGGACGTTATTGGCGGGCGCACTGCAACAGCCTGAGGGCGCGAGCTCCCTGGAGGGTCGCTCCGATAGTGTCCTGCTCGTGCCGGGCCTGGCTGCTGCGGTGTCGTGCGCGCCGGCGGGCGCGTCGCATTGGGTGCGTTTGCGGATCGAGCAACGGCGCGCCGGCGGTGGGCGCTTGCTGTGCGAGGTGCAAGGGGGGCGCACCGAGATGTTACGCTGGAGGCGCGGCGCGGCTGCGTTTTCGTTCAGCGGCGATGGGCGGGTGTGGTCCCCCACTTGGACCGAACGCACCCCCGCGCCGGGAGTGTCGGTGGTCGCGACGCATCAAGCGCCGCTCGCACGTTTTGAGCTTTCGTCCGATGGCGAACCCACAATCAGCTGGGTTCAGCACGCAGGGTCCACAGAGGCGGTCGAAATGCCGGTGGACGAGCAGGGATGAGCGGACGCCAATCTTCGAGCGGCTATTCATTGCTCTTGGTGATCTTTGCCGTGGCGATGCTATCGCTCATTCTGCTGACGGTCGCGCAGGTGCAAGGCGACCTCGGACGTGGGCTCGCGCGGCTTCGGGCCGAGGCCGATTATGAGGTGCAAGCGGCCAACCTTACGGCGCGCGCGACGTTTCTCCTGCTAACCGAGCCGGTTGGGCCGCGTTCGCTGGTCGTCGGCGGGCCGCGCGATCCGGGTGCTGCGACGGGCGGCGCAGCCGAGCTGCGGCTCGACGGGCGCCTTTACGCCGCCGCGCCGGGCGCGTTCGTCTCCATCCAGGACGAAGCCGGTTTGTTCGATCTGAATTCTGGAGACGACGTCGCCTTGGCGGGGCTGTTGAGCCTGGCCGGCGTTCAGCGCGCCGATGCGGCGCAACTAGCGGGGGCGCTCGGAGATTTTATCGATTCCGACGATCTCACCCGACCGAACGGCGCAGAGCGAAGCGTGTATTTGCGGGCCGGAGAGCCAGCGCCAATGAATCGCGCCTTGACCACGCGTTGGGCGGCTTTGGACGTTTGGAGATGGAAGCGCGCGTTCAGCCACGCCGGTGTCGTTGAATTCTGGGACAACGTGACAGTCCGCCCGAGCGGCGGCGTTAACGTGAATACCGCGCCAGCGCCGGTCCTGTCGGCTCTGCTGGGAAACGAACGGACCGCACGCGACTTGCTGGCGCAGCGTGAGCAGACCGAGATCCGCGCCGCGGACGAAGTGGAGGCGTTAACCGGGATTGCGAGCCGCCCCGATGGCGCGGGTCTTGCTACCTCACCCGGAAGCGCCTTTCGCGTGCTCGTTGCGTTTGGCGAAGAAACAGGCGCGCGTGGCGGCGACTACGAAACTCAGGTTGTGTTGGCGGATCCTGACGCCGACCGGCCCTTTTTTTGGCGGGAACGGCGACGGGTTCGGGCAAGCGAAGCGAATGAACGCGGTAACCATCCCATCGAGGCCTTCCCAAACGGAGCGCATATACGTGGCTCGCCATGATGGTGCGGACGGCGAGGATGACGGCGCCAGTTCGGCCAACACGCTTGGTCGGAGGATCGTGCTGGGCCGCTCGCGCTGCCGCTTCCACTTGTTTCGCGCGTCGGTTGCCTTGTCGCCGACGCAATTGGCCAGCGCCGCCCGAACCTACGCCGCGGCCTACGCCCCGTACGCCAATCCGGGCATGTTGCTGCTGCGCTCGCCTCATGGCGCGGAGATTTGGTGGTGGGACGCGGCCCCGCTGCACGGCGCCAAAGTCCTGGGTCCCGAGAGCGTCTATCGCGCCGAAGCTGCTGACGGCTGGCGCATCGTTGCCTGCGACGAGGGCTTTGAGGCGCAATATTGGGAGAGCGGTGGGGTGATCGCGTCGACATGGCGGCGAACTGGGTTCACCAAGGAGCAATGGGCCGCGTTCGTTTTGAGCGTGGATTCCGCGGTGCTTCGTGCGCCATCGGCCCCGCCAGCGTCGCTCGACCTTCCCCTGCTAACGCGATCCGCCTGGCGCAAGCGCGAGATGCGTGCGCCGTTGACCTGGCGCGACGCGCAGGTCCTAGGTCTTACTATCGCCCTGTGCGCGGCTTGCGTAACCGCTTTCTTCGTTGGCCAGACCCTCCGGCTGCAGGGGCTAGAGCATAGCTTCGCGGAGCAGCGTGCCGCCTTTGATCAACAAAGCGCGGCCGACCCGAGCGCGCGCCGCCTCGGCGGATATATCGAGGTGATCAATGATTATCAGCGCGCGACCGCGAATGTTGATCCCCTCGGCGTCGCCGCCGACGCGTTCGTGGTGTTGCGGCAGTTCGACCTGAGCGCGAGCGCCTGGAGGTCGGATCAGGATGGGTTCGAAGTTACGCTGAACGCGTTCATTAACGATGTTCCGCTTCGCGATTTGGTTTCTGCTCTTGAGGGCGTCCCATCGCTCTGCGGTGTTGAGCCCAACTTGTCCAGCGAAGCGGGCGCTCTTGAGCTGAGCGCTTCGCTGGAAACCCCAGGCGGATGCGCCGCCAGCGCCGATGCCGACGGGCGACGCTGATGGAGATGCCCGGGCGGCATTATTGGCAGCGTTTGCAGGCGGCGACGCCGCGCGAGCGTGCGGGCATGGCCGCGGTGCTCGCCTTGGCGATGGTCGCCGGCGCAGTTTTGGCGTTCGACGGCGTGATCGAAGCGCAGCAGCGCGCGGAGGAGGCAGCTGAGCGCCTCGTCGTCGCCGAGACCCGCCGAACCCTTGAAACAGAAGTAGGTTACCGTGACGCCGTCGGCGTCGCCACGGGCAACGTTTGGCATTGGTCAATCGTGCAGGAATCCGAGGGAGTGGCGCGCGCTGAAGCTGTGTCGCGGGTTGAGGCGTTAGCGAGCGAAGCGGGCCTTGGCGACGCCAGTATCGAACTTGAAGACGCGCGCGCAGGCGATACGCCCGGGCTCGTCACGCCGATTTTCCTGACCATGACGGCGAGTTTCGATTGGGGCAGTTTTGGCGTGCTGCTGGAGGCCCTGCGGTCCAGTGACTTGAGCCTGATCGTAGAGAGTGTTCAGATTGAGCGCTCGGAGGACGCTTCGCCGCAAATGACGCTGCGCCTGCGGCTCCCTTTCCTGCACGATGCCGAGGCGCCATGAGGCTTGCCGCGATCTTGCCCGTCGCAGCGATTGCGCTCGGTTTGGTTATCGGGTGGTCAACGGCTGGCGTTGCGCCTCCGGCGCCGCAGCATCTGCCCCAATTGCCGATGCTGCGCGACGGGCATGCGCTCGCAGGCGCCGCACGTGAGCGCTTCATTGCGCTTGGCCTCGCCCAGGCGCCTCAAGCCGAGGTTTTGCCCGAGGCGCCGCCGCCGCCCGATATTTCGGTGTTGTTTCGCCGCGACCTCACGGCGATTGAACAAACGCCGCAGGGTTTGATGGCCTGGATCATTGACCTGGATCAATTGAGCGGGCGGCGCGGACTGAAACGGGGGGACGTTTACCAAGACGGTTGGCGCGTCAGCGGCGTAACTGAGCAGTCAGTTGAGTTGCGCGCGCGGGGCCAGGTGCGCCGGGTGGCGGTGTTCGACCTTCCGCCTGAGGCCGCGCAATAGGCACAAGCACAGGACTTGCATGGACAGCCTGAACGGCTGCCGCGCCGATCCTGCAACGAGGTTAACGAAGTGCGCACCAATCGCATCGGGGGCAAGCTTAGTGGAAACCGGCCAACGAAGCTGGTCGCAAGCTTATTTGCGCTGAGCGCGGCGTCTGGGTGCGTGTCGTTCCCGCAATTGCAGGCCAGCCCGCTGAGCAGGCCGGCGCAAGCCGCCGCGCCGTCAAACAATGGTGCGGCGCCCGAGCGCGCCAGCAATGTCGAGATTCTATCTGCCGCCGCGCCTGACGGGGCGGAGAATTATGCACCGGCCGCGGCCGCCGCCAGCCCCGAAGCCATCGCCGCCTTGCTTGAGGACCGCGAAGTGCAGGTAAGCCTGCCGCCCCAGCCGGTGGCGCAGTTCATCGACACCGCGTTCGGAGAAATCCTGCGGGTGCCCTACACGACCGGCCCTGGCGTGGCGCAGCGGCGTGACATCATCGCTCTGCGCGGGCCGAGCATGATTTCTAGCCGACGCTTCTTCACCATGGTGCAGATGGCGTTGCAGCAATATGGACTAGCCGTCGTGATCGAGAATGGCGGCGTGCGCATTGTTCAAGACAGCGTGCTGAGCGGACAGGCGCCGAGCTTTATTAGGACACGATCGGCGCCTGAGACTCCTGCTTCCTCCCGGCCGGTGATGCAATTCTTCCCGGTGTCCTCGCTAGAGGTCGACGCGCTGCTGACGCTGCTCAACCAAGCCTATCCCAATCGAGGCTCAGTGACGTTTACGGCGCAGGCCGATACCAACACGCTGCTGATCTCGGGTTCTGCACGCGATGTTGCTGCGGCGGCCTCTGTGGTGTCGCAGCTCGACCGACCATATTTCGCCGGCGGCCAAATCGCGCGCGTCGAGCCGGTGTTCATGTCCGCCGACCAATTATCGGATTCGTTGACGCGGGTGCTCTCGGCCGAAGGATATCGCGTCTCCAATCCAGTGGAGGGACGCCGAGGGGCGCTGAACATTCTACCGCTTCCCCAAGCGAACCAGTTGCTAATCTACTCACGTGATCCGGCCTTGTTCGAGCGCGCATTGTTGTGGGTCTCGCGCTTGGACCAAGCCTCGGCGATGGGTGACGGCGAGGGCGTCTTTGTCTACACCGCGCGCAACACCAACGTCGAGGATTTGGGCGCCTTGGCGGCGCAAAGTTCTGGGGGGGCCAGCTCGGCCGCGCCGGCGGCGCCGCCGGAGGTCGCCGTCCGCCGAATAAACGGCGCGCGCGTGGGTTCAAGGCAGGATAGCCAACCTTCCCCGTCGACCTCGCTCGGCAACATCACCATCGATGCGTCGGGCAATCGCATCCTTTTCCGCGGCACGGCGAGCGAATACGCTCATATCCGCGAATTGCTTGAACAATTGGATACTCCGCAACGCCAGGTGCTCATTGAGCTGACCATTGCAGAGGTGACGCTTACCGATGAGACCCGCTACGGCGTCGAATGGTTCCTCGACCAAACCATTTCTAACGGTAATATGACGGCAAACACGCGCGGCGGGTCGACACGCCAAAGCGGCGGTTTGGGTGTCACGGCCACGCACATTTTTTCACGCGGCACCGTGGAGGCGGCGCTTAACGCCTTTGCCTCCAATCACAATTTGAACATCCTCTCGACGCCGCGTTTGGTGACGCGCTCAGGCCGAGCTGCCGAGATCTTGATCGGCACCGACGTTCCGATCATCACCTCGCAGCGCGCGTCGGGCAACCAAACCGGGGGCGACACCGATGTGTTGCAAACGGTGCAATACCGGCAAACTGGCGTCATCTTGAACGTGCGTCCAATCGTTTATGGCGATGATCGCGTCGACATCGAACTCTACCAAGAGGTGTCGAACCAGCAGCCGAACACCTCGTCCAGCATCAATAGCCCGATCATTCTCAACCGCAGCGTCTCAACCCAATTGTCGTTGCAGGAGGGCATGACCGCGGTGATTGGCGGCATGATCCAGGACAATTTTTCGCGCGAGCAGCGTGGCATTCCAGGTTTGAAGGATCTGCCCTTCATCGGCGCGGCGTTCCGCAGCGAGGAGGTCACCGGCGACAAGGTTGAGCTCGTCATTCTGGTCACGCCCTACATCATACGCGACAGCGACGACATGTCGGCGCTGGCGGAGACGATGTCGGACTCGGTCAATCGCACGCTTCGCCATCGCGGCACGCAGGTCTATACGCTGTATCCGTGGAGCATCCCGTTCGCGCCGGCGCGCCAGCACCTGCTGAGCCCGCCCGCGCGGGCCTCTGGGGCTGCCATGCAGACCATTGTCAACACGGCGGTAAGCGCCGCACCAGGAAACGCACCGGCGGCTGCCGCGCCAGAGGTGGCGCCCCAGGCGACCACCATTTCGCCGGAGCAAGCTGAAACGATTGCCCCGCCGCAAACCACCGAGGGTGGGCCGCAATCAATAGCGCCGCTACCCGTCGAGTCCAACTCAGAGCCGTCGCCAAACTAGCGAAATCTATTCGCGCAGGTTCGCCTCAAAAGGCTGGATTTTCGTCCTTGCGGTGTCCCTGGCGCCAATTCGAGGGCTATTTGCGCTCTATGTGCGAAGGACGGCTAGCGCTGGCGCGGCCCACAGCAACAACGAAATCCGCGGCCGAAATTCGCCCTCTGCGGGAAAAGAATTGCGAGTTTGCAAGTTTATTCCAATGCTTCCGCCGGGAATCGTCT
>JANNFH010000370.1:0-2263 GCA_031379565.1 Alphaproteobacteria bacterium | reverse complement strand
CCTGCCGGTTTAGATGACGATGAAATCCGCGGCGGTCAGGGCTAGCCCGGGGGCGAGCTGAGCGAATTGGATTTGGGCTACGCCGGCAATGCCGTTGGCGTCGAAATAGAGCGCGCCGGTGGCGAAATTGTAGATGATGCGGTCGCTGCCATCCGCCGCCGCGGCGCCGATGCGGAATGCGGCGGGGGCCAGCGCGCCGAGCGCGAGCCCGGTGAAGATTGCATTGTCGATGAGGATGGTGTCGTCGGCAACCACATAATCGGTGATGGTGTCGATGTTCGAAGCGCCAAATGCGTTCTTGAACAGAAACTTGTCGTTGCCGCCGGCGCCGGTGAGCGTGTCGCTGCCCGATCCCCCGTTCAGCCGGTCGCTTTGGCTGCCGCCATTGAGGGTGTCGATGCCGGCGCCGCCGTTGAGAATATCCTTGTTGCCGAAGCCTCTTAGCGTGTCGTTGCCGAGACCGCCATTCATCTTGTCGAGGAGGTCGTCGCCATTGACAGTGTTGTTGCCGGCGTCCCCGGTTGAGGTGCGCACCGCTTGCAGCGCTTCGCCTTGGTTGTCGGCGTCGGTGCTGTTGGCGTGAAAGACGGCGACCTGGCCGTAGCCGTAGCCGGCGATGGCGGGGTTAATGGTGTCGTCGAAAATGGATTCGCCGGCGGTGATAGTGTCCGAGGCGAGCTCGTCGAGGGTGGAGCTGTCGAGCAGTTTGACGTAGGTGTCAAAATCGACAAGGTCTCTGCTAAACGCGACGACTAGCATGCCATTGGCGAGTTGGGCGATGTAAGGATTGGCGTCGTCGCTGGTGCTGCCGATGTTGGCTTGATCGACGAAGACGCCGGTGGACGTATAGGTCCCGACCGTGATGTCTACCGTGCCAGTGAGCCAGCCGTTGTCCTCATAAGCGACGGCGAAGCCGCCATTGGCCAGGGCGCAGACGCTTATTTGTCGGTTGACAGCCGGGATGTCGCCGAAGGCGTCGAGAATCGTGGGCGCAAGAACGACGCCGCCCGCGGAATTGTAGATCGCGTAGCGGACTTCGGTGGCCGCGCCGATGGTGCGAGTGTAGGTGACGACGACATTGCCGCCAGTGAGGGCGGCGATGCTCGGGGCTTGGTCCTTGGTAGAGAAAGAGCCATCGACGACGATCTTGCTAAGAAAAGTGCCTACGCCGTTGTACCGGTTGATCTCGATGTCCTGATCCCCGGCGTTGAAAAAATGT
This sequence comes from Alphaproteobacteria bacterium, assembly GCA_031379565.1. Classification (GTDB taxonomy): domain Bacteria; phylum Pseudomonadota; class Alphaproteobacteria; order Caulobacterales; family Aquidulcibacteraceae; genus Vitreimonas. Next base: position 1,044 of record JANNFH010000370.1, on the reverse strand, counting down.
TCGCTCGCAACCCAAAATCCACCGCCAGGCAGGGCGGTGACATCGGCGTTCGAGTTACCAAGGTCGCCTATATCGGTGCTGGCCAGCACGGTGGCGCCGGTGGAGGAATTAACGATCTCATAGAGGATCGAATCGGCGTCCTGGCCGACCTGGACAATGTTGCCGTTGCTCAATTGCGCCAACGCCGAATTGGTGCCGTTGTTGACGTTGCCGTTATTCCAATCGCCAACATTCACGCCGGTTGAATTGAAGAGGTCGCCGTCGATGTGCCCCCCGACGTGGTCGCCCGAAACGGCGAAGGCGCGACCGGTGAGGCTTATAACCTCCGGGGCGGCGGCGCTGCCGCCGGTTGTCAAGCTGAGATTGCCGGTCGAGGTCCATGCATAGGTTGTGGTGACGGCCATTGCGTACTCCTTGGAAAAATTGTCCCTCGTGAGGCCGCTAAGCCCAGGTTCGCCGCTCCACGGCAGTTCCGATCGGGCGGTGCTCCCACACCCACCCAAGCCGATCCGCCCGCGAGCTCGACCCAGCGTCCGAGGCGGAGGTTAGGCGCGGCAGCGGTTTCGGGCAAATAAATAGCGACGGAAAGTTGGGTGAAAATGACGCGCGGGCGGCGGCTCGGCTGGCGAAAAAAGCTCGCAAAAAGCCACAATCGCGGGCCGCACGAAGTTTCGGACCGCCGGCATCCTGCCGGCATGGGAAAAAAGCCGGCTGGTAGCGGGCGCTCCGTGTCAGCGCAGCAACGCGCCCGCCAGCCCGCGCCGCAACAGCGCCGCTGTTTCGCGCAACCCGAAAATCGCTGCGAACGAACCAAAGCGCGGGCCTTGCTCTTGGCCGAACAGCACTTCGTAGAGCGCCTTGAACCAATCGCGTAGCGGTTCGAAATTGTGTTCCTTGCCTACCGCATACACTTCCGCCTGGATCGCTTCGCCATCGGCGAGATCGGCGGGGAGGGCGTCGAAGCGGGCAATCAAATCCTCGAACGCGGCGCGTTCTGTGTCGGTGGCGGCGCGGAACTTTTTCGTCGGCTTCACGAAATCGTCA
>JANNFH010000365.1:0-4588 GCA_031379565.1 Alphaproteobacteria bacterium | reverse complement strand
GGGAATGCGAAGCGCGATCGGCGTTACAATGCGCATCCGAGGGATGATGTCGTAGCGCTCCACCAATTCAGCGATCTTGGGCGCCGCAAGGTAAGAATAGGGACTGCGAAAGGAGAAATAGAAATCGAAGGCAAGCGTCATCGGGCGAACTCTGTCTGCGCCGCCAGTCTAGCCCTTGCCCGCCTCCCGTCCAGTCTGCGGAATCGCTTGCCTTGCGGGCGACACGAGGCAAGACTCGGCGCTCCCTCGCCAAGGAAAATCGAACATGGCTGCATCCATTGAGGCTTTGCGCACGCCGGACGAGCGCTTCGCCAATCTGCCGGGCTGGAACTATGCGCCGCACTATTTCGACGATCTGCCCGGGTACGAGGGTCTGCGTTTGCATTATATCTACGAAGGCCCCGCTGCAGCACGCCAAACCTTCCTGTGCCTGCATGGCGAACCAAGCTGGGCGTACCTCTTTCGCAAAATGATGTCGGTGTTTCTTGAAAGCGGCGCGCGCGTGGTGGCGCCTGATTTTTTCGGTTTCGGTCGCTCCGACAAGCCGATCGATGACGCGGTCTATACGTTCGCATTCCATCGCAACGCCTTGCTCGCCTTCATTGAACGGCTGAACCTCACGAACATTACCCTGGTGGTGCAGGATTGGGGTGGCTTGCTCGGGCTTACGCTGCCGGTCGACATGCCCCAACGCGTCGCGCGGCTGCTGATCATGAACACGGCGTTTCCCACCGGCGCTCCGCCGACGGCTGGATTCATGGCGTGGCGCGCCTACGCCGCGCAAACGCCGGACATGCCGGTCGGCGCGCTGTTTGCGCGCGCGCAAGCCAACCTCACGCCCGAAGAAACCGCCGCCTACGATGCGCCGTTTCCAGACGCCCGCTACAAGGCCGGCGTGCGGCGTTTTCCGCAATTGGTGCCGATCGGATCGGAAGCCGCCGATGCCGAAGTGATGGCCCTCGGGCGCGCGGCGCGCGATTGGTGGGCCAACGATTTCAACGGCGCCAGCTTCATGGGCGTCGGCATGGCTGACCCCGTGCTCGGTCTGCCGGTAATGGAGCGCGTGCGCGACTCGATCCGAGGTTGTCCTGAACCTCTGTTGATGGAGGGTGTCGGGCACTTCGTTCAAGAAGCCGGCGAGCCACTAGCTAGAGCCGCGCTGAAAGCGTGGGGCGATCTGGCCTAGGCGGCGGCTCTACCGTCCTAACTCCCGTCAGTGAGCAACGGTTTGGAGGTTCGGGTCAGCTTGCTCGGCACTAGCGTTGTTTTGTCGGGGGTCCGCGGTTGTAAATGCTCCGAGAGCGGCGTCGGTCGTGTGACCAAGGGCACAGAAGAAGCACGCGCGCGGCGGTAGACTTCCACGCCTGAGAAGCAGGCGGAGAGGAACATGCAGCAGGCGGCGCTGGAGCGCGGGGCATGAGCGGACGCTTTGTGCTGGCCCAGATCTCCGACATGCACATCCGCGCGCGTCCGGGCGCGGATGAGTTCGACCCGTTGGCGCGGCTCGGCGAGACGTTGACGGCAATCCGCTCGCTCGGCGCTGACGCCATCATCGCCACTGGCGATCTGGTCGATGATGAGCGGCCCGAGGAATACGCCTTGCTGGCTGGCGCCTTGCGCGAGGCCTCGGCGCCGGTTTTTCTGGTTCCCGGCAACCACGACGACCGCGAACTCATCCGCAGCGCGTTTCCCGATCACTCCTATCTACCGCGCGACGGCGTGCTCTCCTATGCTATCGACGATTATCCGTTGCGGTTGGTGGCGATTGACCAGGTGGCGGTTGGCCAAACCGGCGGCGTTTTCACAACAGAGCACGCGGACTGGCTGGAGGCGACGCTCTCAGCCGCGCCCAAGGCGCCGACCTTGGTGGCGCTGCACCATCCGCCGATTCCCACCTATGACCAATTGCTCGACCGCATCGGCCTGGCCCATTCCGAGCGCTTGGCGGCGGTGATCGCGCGCCACCGCCAAGTCAAGCGGGTAGTGTGCGGGCATCACCACCGCGCCGTGCTCGGGCAAATCGCCCACGCGCCGCTGTTTGTGTGCCCATCGACGGCCTGGACGTTTGGGCTAGCGCTCAAGCCAGGCCAGCCCTTGGCGCGCCGCGGCGCGGAAACAGATGGGTGGGCGTTGCATGTTTGGGACGAGGCGGGTGGATTGGTCACCCACATCATGGGGTTCGGGGTTTAGGGATTAGGGGCGATCAGGGGCCGGCGACTGGATCGTGAAACGCGTTCGTCATTCCGGGCGCGCGAAGCGCGATCCGGAACCTAGGGGCCAAATGCACTACCCTACGATCCCCTGGGTTCCGGGTTCGCACTACGTGCGCCCCGGAATGGCGATCCCAATCCCTGGCCCCCAATCCCCAACGGCGCTAGGACACCGCCTCGGAGGACCTTCATGAAGACCAGAGCAGCCGTCGCGTTCGAGGCCAAGAAGCCGCTGGAGATCGTGGAACTCGACCTCGAAGGCCCCAAGGCGGGCGAGGTGTTGGTCGAGATCAAGGCCACCGGCATTCGCCACACAGACGCCTACACGCTGGGCGGGCTCGATAGCGAAGGCATTTTCCCGAGCATCCTCGGCCATGAAGGCGCGGGGATCGTGCGCGAGATCGGCGCGGGTGTGACCAGCGTCGTCATCGGCGATCATGTCATCCCGCTCTACACGCCCGAATGCCGGCAGTGCAAAAGCTGCCAATCGCGCAAGACCAATCTCTGCACCGCCATCCGCGCCACCCAAGGCAAGGGCGTAATGCCCGATGGCACCTCGCGTTTCTCGTACAAGGGCAAGCCTGTCGCCCACTACATGGGCTGTTCAACGTTTTCGAATTTCACCGTGCTGCCGGAAATCGCACTGGCGAACATCCGCAAGGACGCCCCGTTCGACAAGGCCTGCTACATCGGCTGCGGCGTCACCACCGGAATCGGCGCGGTGACCAACACGGCGAAGGTGGAGCCGGGCGCCAACGTTATCGTGTTCGGTCTCGGCGGCATCGGTCTCAATGTGATCCAAGGCGCGCGGCTCGTGGGCGCCAACATGATTATCGGCGTCGATATCAATCCGGCGCGCGAAGAATGGGGAAAGCGCTTTGGCATGACCCATTTCGTCAATCCGAAATCCGTGAAGAGCGACATCGTCGCGCATCTGGTGGAGCTCACCGGCGGCGGGGCCGAATATACGTTCGATTGCACCGGCAACACCGAAGTGATGCGCCAGGCGCTGGAAAGCTGTCATCGCGGCTGGGGCGAGAGCATCATCATCGGCGTCGCCGAAGCGGGCAAGGAGATCGCGACGCGGCCATTCCAGCTTGTCACAGGCCGGGTCTGGCGCGGCACCGCCTTCGGCGGCGCGCACGGGCGCACCGACGTGCCCAAAATTGTCGATTGGTACATGGACGGCAAAATCCAGATCGACCCGATGATCACGCACACCATGCCGCTCGAGCGCATCAACGAGGCGTTCGATTTGATGCATCGGGGCGAGAGTATTCGGAGCGTGGTGGTGTACTGAAATCTGACCGCGCGTTTTTAGACGCGCTAACAAGAGCGGACCTGAAGGTCCGCGATCCAAGGAGGAATATTCATGGCGATTTTCACTCACGTTACGCTCGGCGCGCGAGATCTTGGCGAGTCGAAGACATTTTATGATGCCACGCTCTCGGCTCTCGGAATCGCCAATGTCGGGCCGATGGGGGACAATGGCTGGATGTACGGCAAGGGCGGGCCCGAATTCATCGTGCTGAAGCCCGCCAATGGCCAGCCGGCCTGCAACGCCAATGGCGGCACTCTGGGTTTCGCCGCCGGCACGCGCGCGCAGGTGCGCGCCTTCCATGCCGCTGGCCTCGCCAATGGCGGGACCGACGAGGGCGCACCCGGGCCGCGCACGTTCACGCCCACCGCCTACGCCGCCTATCTGCGCGATCCGTGCGGCAACAAGATCTGCGCTTATTGCTTCGCCGACGGCGAATAGCTTGCCTGCGTCATTGGCCGCGCGCTATGGCGCGCGGTCAATCGATGCGCGTCGGAGACAGCGCCAATGCAAATCCGCGCCGAGCATCGCCTGCATGGCGGCACGCTTACGTACGCTCAGCACGACAGCGAAGCTACCGGGACGCCAATGCGGTTCTCCGTGTTCATCCCGCCCGGAGCGGGTCCCTTTCCGTATCTGATCTGGCTCTCCGGACTCACCTGCACCGAAGACAATTTCACTACCAAGGCGGGCGCATATGGCGCGGCGGCACAGCATGGCCTCGCCATCGTCGCGCCGGACACCTCTCCGCGCGGAGACGGCGTGGCGGATGATCCGGCGTACGATCTCGGCCAAGGCGCCGGCTTCTACATCGACGCAACCCAGGCGCCTTGGGCTGCGCATTTCAAGATGGAGAGCTATGTCACGCGCGATCTGATCGCGGTGGCGGAAAGCGCGTTTCCGCTGGCGCCGCGGCGGAGCGTTTCCGGTCATTCCATGGGCGGTCATGGCGCGCTGACGTTGGCGATGAAGCATCCAGAATTGTTCCAAAGCGTCTCCGCCTTCGCGCCGATTTGTTCACCGACGCGGCGCCCATGGGGTGAGAAGGCGTTCGGCGCGT
>JANNFH010000354.1:0-5287 GCA_031379565.1 Alphaproteobacteria bacterium | reverse complement strand
ATATTGCCCAAAGGCGCGCGCGTGCTGATTTCCGCCGCGCCGGATTATTGGAGTGCCGCGCGCGAGAGCGGCGCGTTCGTGGTGGTCGATGCGCCGGCATTACAATGGAGCAAAGCGGGCCTTCGCGTCGCGCGCCACATGGACGGCGTCGTGCTGGTTGTGAGCGCTGATCCAGGCGCGGCGCCGGCGGCATTGGCGGCGAAAGCGGAGCTTGTGGCCGCGGGCGCCAATCTGATTGGCTTGATCTATTCTAAATCCAGCGCGCCGGCAGCGGCGATGGACAAGCTCATGCGTCAGGCCAGCTGAGCGTCTTTAGCGTCGCCGTAGAAGCGCTGCTGGAAAAACCAGAACACTTTGCCAGCCCCGCGCGCGGCGCTCTCTAGCAGTGCGAGCCCGCTGGCGCGGCGCAGCAGGATGACGAGTGCGCTGGCGGCGCCATAGGCCAGCATCTGCGCGAGGCCGACGCTCATATGGCGCGCCAATGCGGGATAGGCGCGCCCAGCCCAGGCGAGTTCGCAAGGGCCCTGGCCGTACGCGAAGGCGCGTTTGAGGCCATAGCTGAGCCGGCTGCGTTCGGCCCCGACATGTTCAATGACCCAGGCGTCGGCGGCCCAGGCGAAACTGGCGCCCGCTTCGCGCCAGGAGGCGAACAGGGCATCGTCCTCGCCGCCGGTTTGATTGGCGCGCGGGTCAAACGGCGTCTCGTCGCCGAACATCGCGCGCGGCTGCAAGGAATTGCCCATGCCGTAGGCGCGCTCGCTGATGCCGCTGCGCGCTGGGCCGACGCGGGAATAGAGGCTTTCGAAGAAGGCGCGGTTGCGCCCCTGCGCCTGCCCGCGCACCGGGCCGAACACGCTTTGCGCGCCACTGGCGCGGCGCTCGCACACAAGCGAAGCGAGCCAGTGCGTCGGCGCTTCCTCGTCGTCGTCAAGCCAGGCGACGAGATCGCCTTGGGCCAGCGCAAGCGCGGCGTTGCGGGCGTTGGAAACGCCGGGGCGCGGCTCGTGGGTCCAGCGGAACGGGATCGGCGCGGCTAGTTCGAGCGCGCGGAACGTGGCGATGGCCGAGCCTTCGGGGGAATTATCGACGCCGATCAGCTCGACGCCGCGAAGATTGTCTTGCGCGAACACGCTTTGCGCGGCGCGGGCAAAGCCGCTGGGACGGCGAAACGTTGGGATCAGCACGCTGACTTTAGTCATGGAGAGCCCGGCTCAACACCAGGGACACTGGCGCGATCAGCATGCCGGCTTGGCGCGCGGCGGCGAGGAGACGCTCGAGCGCGTCTGGCGTCACGCCGTAAGGTGAAGGCGCCTCGGCGACGTCGTGGGTGTAGGCGATCATCCAGGCTTTTCGCCGAGCGGCGCGGCGTAGAGCGGCGTGTGCGCGCGTGAGATCGCCGCCGAACAACGGATAGGCGCGCAATTGGGCAAGATCGACGCGGCCGGAATTGAGGCCAGGCGCTGCCCCGCGCGCCGTGACGAAACGCGGCGGCAAGCATGATTTGAACGCGGCGCTGGTCTCGCCATAGGGATAGGCCAGCGCGCGCAATTGGCCGTGATGGCCCATCTCGGCCAGCGCGTCGCGATTGCGGGCGAGGTCGACGAGCGCATCGTAGACGTCCAGCTTTGCGCAATCTTCGTGCGTGTAGGTGTGACAGCCGATTTCGTGACCGGCGGCGGCGAGGCGGAGCACATCACCAGCGCTGAAATTGAGTCCGCACGGACCGTCTTGCTCGGTCAGGCCGGCGGCGGCGTAGAACGTGCCGCGCCCGCCATGGCGTTGCAGGATGGACGCGCCGTGCTCGGCGGCGGAACGGGGGAAATCGTCGAAGCAGATCGACAGCGCGGCCTGGTCAAGTTTCAACCTGGCTGGGCGCGCCGCCTTGGCTTGGACCAGGCGCCGCTTGATTTTGGCGGTGATGTCGCGCGGCGGCGAATAAGCAACGTCGGTCATGGCAAATGCTCGCAATAGTAGGACGCCCGGTAGAGCTTCAGCGCGGTGCAGCGGAGCGACATCGGCGCCGCGTGCATGGGGTCGCGCACAAGCCAGGCGCACAGCGCCCGCCAGCGCCGCCGTAACGGCACGAATTTGAGCGCGCGGGCGACACGGTGGCTCATGAAGCGCGCCATGGCGCGGGGATGATTGGCGGCGAGGCGGGCGAAGTTCGGTCCCGCTTCGGCGCATTTGCGCATCAGCGTCTCGATGGTGTCGAGCCCGGCGTGAGTGGCGGGATTGTCGATATGCAGGATCGGTGCGTGCGTCGAAGCGCGCAGCGCCCAGTCTACGTCTTCCCAGCCCCAACCGGTGAAGCCGGGATCGAACTGGATGTCGGCGAGAAAATCCCGGCGCACCAGCAAGTTGGCGGAGGCGGTGAATTGAGCTGGATCGCGTTCGCGTGCGCGCGCGCTACGGCAATCGGAATGAGCGAAGAGTTTATGGTGCAATGCTGTTTCGGGCGTCGGCGCGGCGTGGGTGAGCGAGAGGCCGCCGAAGGCGACGAACGGGCGCTGGCGCTGAATCAGATCAAGCCAACGCGCGAGGAAATCTGGCGCGTCTGGCAACATGTCGGCGTCCAGGAAGAGCACGTATTCGCCCTGCGCTTCGGCCAAGAGGCGGTTACGCGCGGCGGCGCGACCGCGATTGTCGGCCCAGACGATGATGCTGGCCGGCGCGCCGATGGTTTCAGCGGTCTTTACCACGCGCGCCAGCAGCGAAGCGATGGCGCTGCCATCGTCCAGCAACACGAACTCGATGTCGCTGGGCGCGCCGGCGAGACGTTGCAGCAAGGCCGAAGGATCGTCGCCGCGAAACGGCGTCAGTACGCTGAGGCGCGGGCGCGCGAGTGGGCGGCGCCCAAGTTGAAGCACGCGTTCAGCGGGCGCGGACATCGGTTTGATCCGTAAACAAGAAATGAAGACGCGCACGAAGTCTAACCAAGAGTGCTTGAGAAAGTGCTGTGGCGCGGGCGCGGACACCGCCGACATCGAGCGCGATCGCGGCGGCGAAATAGGTGATGGCGCCGATGGCGGAGTCGAGGCCCAATCCGGCCGCGCCATGGATCGGCGGCAATGCCAGAACGGCGCTGGCCATGATCGCCGAGGCGGCGGCGATGCGTACGAGCGCGCCGATCGGCAGCGGGAGAGCCTTCAAGCCGCGCCCAGCACGGGCTAGCGCGACGGCCCCGACAGCGGCGGCCCCGCACCCGGCCATGGCCGCGCCAACGGCGCCGTACCGCGGCGCGAGCCAGAGCGTGAGCGCGATTTGCGCCGCGCCAGGGATCAACATAACAGCGGCGCGAAGGCCAGTGCGGCGGCGCAGTTGGAACGCCTCGGACCAGTAATAAAGATTGAAGCCCGAGAGCAGCGCCGCGAAAACAAGCCAAGGCAACGCTTTCGCGGCCTCAGCGCTAAGCCCTGCGCCCACAAGCATCGACGCCAGATCTGGCGCGACCAGCGCGAGCCCGACGCTGACTGGGATAGCCATAGCGGCGACGAGCGCGAAGACGCGCCGAGCTTCGGCGCGCGCGGCTTGGGCGCCCTTCTCGTCGTAGGCGGCCATGAGTGCCGGCATGAGCGCGGCGCCGGCCCACAAGAAGATGATGTCGAGCGGGCGCGCGAGGCCAAACGCGGCGGCGTAGGCGCCGAGCGAAGCGGGGCCAGCTCCGTGGGCGAGGATGAAACGCGCCAGCGTCTGCACGCCGAGATCGATGGCGAGCGCCAACGCCAGCGGCGCGCCGTAGGCGGCGTAATGATAGGCGCGGTCGATGGACACTTCCCCGCCTTTGGTGCGTGCGAACAAGCGCGGCGCGTCGAGCGCGAGCATGATGGCGCCCGCAAGCATAAGGCCGGCGAAGGGCGCGGCGGGTCCGAGGTCAAACACAGTGAGAAAGCCGATGCCGGCGGCGAAGCCAATGGCGAGGTAGACGCTTTCGGCGGCGGCGTAGCGGCGCACTTCGAGCGCGGCGCGCTCGGTTTCGCGCACGATGCGGGTGAGGAAGCGAAAGACGGCGGCGCCGGCGGCGAACAAGGTAAGCGCGACAAGCTCGCGTTGGGCGCCGACTGCGAACAACAAAACAGCAGTGAGCGCGACAGCGCCAAGGGCGAGCGCGACACAAAGCGCCAGCAAGGTAGCGAAGTGCGGCTTGAGGCGCCCTTCCGCCTTGGCCGCGGCGAAGAAACGGTAGGCGGCCGCCTCGGCCCAGGTGAAGGCCAGCGTGTGCGCCAGCATCGAGGCGGAAAGCGCGAGCGCATAGCGGCCAAACTCTTCCGGGCTCATCAGCCGCGTAAACGCGGCGATCGCGCCGAACCCGATCAGGGCCTGCGCGATCTGAAGCGGCGCTACGCTGAATAGGCGTTTCACCGCGTCGCCTTGGCGTCACCCAGCAGAGCTGGTGCGGTGCGGAGCAAGATCTTCACGTCGAGCCAGAACGAAGCGCGGGCGACGTAATCGAGATCGTAGGCGACCCGCTCGCGCAAGGCGCTCGGGGTTTCCACCGGGCCGCGCGAACCGTTCACCTGCGCCCAGCCGGTGATGCCAGGCTTGACCCGGTGACGGTGCGCGTATTCGGCGACGATGTGGGTGAGCTCGCGCTCGGCGGCGCGCATGCCGATGGCGTGAGGGCGCGGCCCGACCAGGCTCATCTCGCCCTTGAGCACGTTGAACAATTGCGGCAGTTCGTCGAGGCTGGTGCGGCGCAAAAAGGCGCCGATGCGGGTGATCCGCGGATCGCCGGCGCAAACTTGGCGCAACACCGCGCCAGGATCGTGGCGCATAGTGCGGAATTTCAGCACGCTGATGACGCGATTATTGAAGCCGTGGCGGCGCTGGCGGTAGAGCGCGGGCCCGCGGCTATCGAGGCGCACCGCCGCGGCGATGCACGCCATCACCGGAGCGAACACAATGAGCAGGCCAGCGCCGAGCACGAGATCCTGCGCGCGTTTGAAGATGGTGCGGCGCACGTTGCGCGGGCGCCCGGACACGCAGATCAGGGCCGAGCCGGTGAATTTCTCGACGCGGCGGCCGCGCACCGCTTCGGTGGGATAATCCAGCAACAAATCGACGCGGTTGGGGAGGACGCGCAGGCGTTCGATCAGCGCACGGACGCGCGCTTCGGCGTTTTGGTTGACGGTGATGACGATGCGATCGACTTGGGGCAGTCCTTCCCAGGCCAGCAATGCATTGAGATCGCCGCTAACCGGGGCTGCGCCGACGCTGGCGGGCGAGCGGGCGAGGCGATCATCGACCACCGCAACGACGCGCGCTTCACCGCTTTTGACTGCGCGCGCAG
>JANNFH010000350.1:0-12119 GCA_031379565.1 Alphaproteobacteria bacterium | reverse complement strand
CCGGCGCGCATGCGGGCCCGAGGCCCGCGCTCCAACCTCCTGGCGAGCCGAATGACGGCGGCCTGCGTCTGTGCTAAGCTCCCCCATGCCCCCCTCCACGCTCACCATCTCCCTCACCGGCCCGCTCGCGGATGAAGTCCGCGCGGCGGCGCAAGCAACTGACATGACGCCGGAAGCCTGGGCGCAGCAGGCGCTAGCTGCGTGGCTCCAGTCCTGGGAAGAAGACTACCGCCGCTTGGCCGAACCCGGCGCAAACATCCCGCTCGACGAAGCCTTCGACCGGCTCGACGCCAAGGTCGCCGCCGCACGGGCCAAGGCGAAATGAGCCGCAAGGTCGAGCTGCGTCCCGCAGCCGACCACGATCTGGATCGACTCGTCGCCTTCCTCATCGCGATGAGCAATCGCGCCGCGCGCACGCGCTCGAAGCAGATCAGAGAAAAACTGCGCTCGCTCGCCAATGCGCCGTTCAAAGGGCGGCAAGGCCCCGAGCCAAGCATGCGCGAACTCGTCATTCGCTTCGGCAAGACGACCTACGTCGCACGTTATCGCGTCACCGACGAGGCAGTCATCGTCCTGCGCATCTGGCACGGTCTCGAAGATCGGCCGTCGAACTAAGCACAAACGCCAGCAGGCTGGACCGCGCGCCTCTCGGCGCGCATGCGGGCCGGAGGCCGCTCTCCAACCTCCAAACGCCCCGATGGTTTCGCGCGACGAAGGCGTCCCTTCTCCCCCGTGAGGGGCAGAGGTTACGCCCGCCCCCGCCCCACATTTCACAAACGTTAACCGCCCGCATCGACGCTCCCGCCATGGGCAAGCTTGATTCGAGCATCCAGCCGGTCGTGAGCGGCAACGCCGCCGCGCAGATCGAGTATTGGAAGCACGGCATCAACGTGTCGCTGCACTTCAACGACATGTGCATCCGCCTGCGCATCTTGTGCCTGACCGTGCTCGCGACCTTCTTCGCCGCCGCCGCCATCTCGATGGCGCAATATCCGAACGGAATTATCTCGATCCTCTGGTTCCAGGCGCACATCTCCGCCGCGCTCTACATGATCGCGCTGATTTTCATCTGCTCGCTCTGGCTGCTTGACCAAGCCTATTATTACAAGATGCTGATCGCCTCGGTCGAAAACTCCGAGCACGTCGAGCCAAAAGTGAAAGCGCTAGTCTACGATCTCGTCGCCGGCGATCTGATTACACAACGCCTCACCGCGACCATCCCGCGCGCCGCCTCGCGCTCAATCGCCAACCTCTTCTACGGCGTGCAGGCGGGGCTGACGGCGATGCTGTTCCTCACCGCCTGCGATTATGCCGGGCCAGACCCGATCATCGCGATCGCTCCGCCCGCAATCGTGCCGCCCGCGATCACACTCGGCCCACCATCATCGCAAGCCGCCGAGCCGCTCGATCTGCGCGGGCGCGCGCCTGGCAAGCCCTAAGAGTTCAATTGTTGTTGTTGCGCTGGGGCGGCGGCGTCGTGCTGGCCGCAACGTTGAGCGTGAACAATTGCGCCAGCAGCGTCAGCACGCTGGCGGTGAGGTCGTTGTCACGCCGCTCGTCCAACACGGCGGGCCCCGCAACATAGCGATCGCCCTGATAATCGACCCGCGCCGCGTAGGGGTGCGGGCTGAGCGCAAACCCCTCGCGTGCGGTGAACAACGGCGCGTTGGCGCAATAGCCGTCAGGCCCGTCACATGGCCCGCGGCCAAGCAGGCGTTCTCCTCCACCGCGCGCGGGGCGCAGCAAGGCGCCCATTGCGTAGATCATCTGGTCGATCGAGCGCAGCCGTACCCGATAGGTGGCTTCGACAACGCCGGCGGCGTTCTTGATATCGAGCAGAACCGGCGTGTCGCCGGCCTCGGGGCATTGCTGCAATTGCAGCCTGGGGCGGGCATTGCCGGCGCCCGCGGCCTGCAATTGCACGCGCATGCGGCCTGCTGAATTTTGCACCGCCGTATTCATCGCTGCGATCAGCTCGGCCTGCTCAGCGTCAATCGAAATCGCCGCGGCATCGGGGCATTTCACTTCGGTTCCGGGCCGCAAGCTCACCGAGCCGCGCCGCCGATGCTCGTAGGCCACCATCTGATGGACAATGCGAAAGAAGGCGCACTGCGTATCGCCGTCGGCCGCGGGCCAAGTCGCTCCAACCGGAAAATTACCCGCTTCGCATCCAAGGCTGTCGTCTTCGGAGCCTCGGGTGAAATTGTTCCAGAGCACGCCATCGCCCGTGCTTGGCGGCGCCGCGGCGGCGTTCACCCGCTCAAGCCCTGAGGCCATCACCAGCAGCAGCACATCGCGCGGCCAACCGGTCTCGGTCCAATAATGCTTGAATACATCGCCCTGCAGGGGTCGCAGTAATTTCCTGTCCTCCTCTGAGGACAGCGGCTCAATGCCGTAATTATAGGCGGATTCCTGCGTGCGCGAGAGCGGTCCCTGGCTGCCGCGGAACGGGCCGGGCGCATTGTTGAACGGCAGCGGGCTCAGCGTCACACCCATCGTATAGCCAAGCGTCGGCTGGGTCGAGATGCCGGTGAACTTCACGTATTGGCGCGGCCAGCGGTCACGCGCGCGCAGTGCGTTGAGCAGGATCTGCCCATTCATCGCCCGGCCAAACGCATCGTTCAGCGCCACCGCATCGACCGCTATGTCGCTGGCCGAAGTGACCCCAGCGCCGGGCGCGCTCACGCACCCCTGCGCGGCCATGCTCAGCAAAGCCGAAGCGACAAGACCAACTAGGCCATTTCTCATGATTGCCCCCTTTTGGGGAAAACACGCACGGAATTCGCCTGCGAGAAAATCACTACGCCTGAGGGTTGAGTGACGTTGGGGGATATCTCCCAATTGGAGAATGCTTGCGCCCCTACCAGCCGTAATTAAAACTCACGCTCACGCGCGCCTTCTTCGCGGCGTTCATCGGCACTTCGTGGCGCACAAAGCTTTCCCACATCAGCACATCGCCCGCACGCGGCGCCAGATAGACAAAGCTCTGCTCCTCCTCGGGCGCATCGCCAACGCGCGGCGGCGCCGCCATCATCAGCCCCAGGCGCGGGTCTTCCAGCTTGAGCGCGGACGATCCGAGCGGCGTATCGACATAATAAATTCCGCTCAGCACCGAATGAGGATGGATGTGGCCGGTGTGCACGCCGCCCGGTTCGAGCACATTGATCCAGATCGAATCGAGCGCCAGCTTGCCGCCGTCGAGATCGAGATGGAGCGCGTGCGCGAAACTCTTGGCGTGCTTATCGAGCGCTTTTTTCAACGCCGCAAACGAGGGATCGCGCGTCGGCAAATCGTCGAGCGACGCATACGAAGTATAGCCCTTGTAGCCGTTTTCCTTGCTCCAGCGCCGACCAGCGCCATCGTCGCGGGCGATCACCCGGCATGCCGCGCCCAGCTCCCGGTTAAGCGCCAGCGCACCCTCCAGCCGGGCCTGGTAAAGCTTGGTCACAAACAGCGAACGGATTTCGGCCGGCATGCCCGCTCTTACGCCGTGCCGCCGGACGCCGCGAAGCGAATTCGCCTCACCGACCGCCCGCCATCGCAGCCCATGGACGCAGCCGCCCACAAGGCGCTAGCGTATTTTCAACAAAAGTGGAGTCCGGTTTTGTGTCCGAAAATGCGCTCATTCAATAATTTAGACCGCTTTCAGACGGAAAACCGCTTCACACTTTTCCTGAAAGCGGTCTAGGTAAACTTTCCCAAAGGAGGCGCGTCCCATGGCCAAAATCGTCTGCGTTCTCTACGACGACCCCGCCGCCGGCTACCCCAAATCCTACGCCCGCGACGATCTGCCGAAACTCGAACGCTATCCCGATGGCCAAAAGTTACCCACGCCGAAGGCGATCGATTTCAAGCCCGGCGAACTACTGGGATCGGTCTCCGGCGAACTGGGCTTGCGCAAATTCCTGGAGGCGGGCGGACACAGCTTCGTCGTCACCAGCGACAAGGACGGCGCCGGCTCTAGGCTCGACCGCGAATTGGCGGACGCCGAAATCGTCATCTCGCAGCCGTTCTGGCCCGCCTACCTCACCCGCGAGCGCATCGAGAAAGCCAAGAAGCTCAAACTCGCCATCACCGCCGGCATCGGCTCGGACCATGTCGATCTGCAGGCGGCGATGGATCGCGGCCTCACCGTGGCGGAAGTCACCTATTGCAATTCCATCAGCGTCGCCGAGCACGTGGTGATGATGATCCTCGGGCTGGTGCGTAATTATCTGCCTTCCCACCAGGTGGTGCTCGACGGCGGCTGGGATATCGCCGATTGCGCGGCGCGTTCGTACGATCTGGAAGGCATGAACGTGGGCACCGTCGCGGCGGGACGTATCGGTACGGCTGTGCTGCGGCGCCTGAAGCCGTTCGACGTCAAGCTGCACTACACCGACCGCCACCGTTTGCCGAAGGCGGTCGAAGACGAGCTTGGCCTCACCTTCCACGCCAGCGCCGCCGACATGGTTCCCCATTGCGACGTGGTCACCATCAATTGCCCGCTGCACCCGCAAACCGAGCATTTGTTCAACGATGCGATGCTGGCGCGGATGAGACGCGGCGCTTATCTCATCAACACCGCGCGCGGGAAGATCGCCGATCGCGACGCCATCGCGCGTGCGCTAAGAAGCGGCCAACTTGCCGGTTATGCCGGCGATGTTTGGTTTCCACAGCCGGCGCCGAAGGATCATCCGTGGCGGACGATGCCCCACCACGGTATGACGCCCCACATTTCCGGCACCTCACTCTCGGCGCAGACGCGCTACGCCGCCGGCGTGCGCGAGATTCTGGAATGCTATTTCGACGGTCGCCCGCTTCGAGATGAATATCTGATCGTCGATGGCGGCAAATTGGCGGGCGCGGGCGCGCACTCCTACAGCGCCGGCAACGCCACCGCCGGATCGGAAGAAGCCGCCAAGTTCAAGCAAAGCTGAGAAAAACGCGGGAGAGGCCAGAACCTCTCCCGCTAGACCGCTTCCAGGAAAAGTGTATGCGGTTTTCCGATCAGGAAGCGGTCTAAATTGTTGATTCTGAGCATCTCCCAGGCGGGACGGCTGAATCGGAGATGCCGGGAAATGCTCTAGTCGCTGGGATGCCAGGGCTGGCGGACTCAATTCGCCGAGGCGGTTGCCGTTTGCAGCGCCGGCGTAATCGCGGCAATGGTCAAGGCTTCGCCGCGCGCAACATCGCAACGCACGTTGGTGAGCTGCCCGTCGCGCCACAAATCAAGCTCCACCCGGAACGCGCGCGAGCGGGTGCGCACCTGGTCCAGGCGCACCGCATCGGCCTCAACCCCGGCCTGGCGGCTTACTTCACCACGGCACAGCTGGATCGCCGCGGCGCGATCGGCCCCGTCGTCGGCTGATGCAGGGCCAGAAAAGCCAACAAAAGCCGCCAGCACCAAGCTCGATAGAAACAACGACCGCATGTCATCCTCCACGAATCATACCCGATCGTAATATGACGACCGGTCTAGCTATAACTAGGCCTAGACCAATCGTCATACAAGGCCTATCTTCACCCCATGGCCAAAGCTTCATCCGCCCGTGACGATCTGGTTTCAGCGGCGGCGGAACTCTTCCGCGCGCGCGGCTATGAGGGCGTTGGCGTCGCCGAATTGCTGGAGGTCTCGGGCGCGCCGCGCGGCTCGCTTTACTTTCACTTTCCCGGCGGCAAAGAGCAGATCGGCATCGAAGTAATCCAACGCGTCGGCAGCGCCGTCACCGAGCAATTCCGCGCGCTCGGCAAGCGCGCCATAGATCTCGACGCTTATGTCGACGCCGTGTTCAAAACCACGGCGAAAACGGTGAAGGACTGCAACTTCTCCGGCTCATGCCCGATTGCCGCCATTGCCGCCGAGATCTCCGGCGCCGACACCCCGCTCGCCGGCGCGGTGAAATTGGTCTTCGACGCCTGGGAAGCGGCGATCGCCGAAGCCGCTGCAGCGCGCGGGCTTTCGCTAAAGAACGCTGCCGATTTCGCCTCGGCGCTGGTGACCTCGATGGAAGGCGCCTTTCTGCTTTCCAAATCGCAGCGCTCGGTGGCCCCGCACGTCAACGCCGCGCGCGCGGTAAAAGCGCTGGGCGCTTCGCTAACCGCTAAGAACTAGGCCCGATCGATCCGTGCCGCGAAGCAACCGCGCCTCGCATAGTGCGCGTGGATGTAGGCCACCGCCGAATTGGCGAAAAACAGTTCGATCATAGCTTCCGCCGCCGCGCCTTCGGTCAGGTCCGCTTCGATCATGCCGTGCTCAGCGTCGAAACCGCGCAGCGAAAGCGTGCGCCGCCGCAACGCTGGCGGAATTTGGTTCACGCCATCGAAGCGCGCCTGGGTTTCGCGCACGAAGATCGGCCCTTGCTGCCGGTAAGGCGTGGCCGCCGGCTGGTGATCGAAGCTCAGCAGCAGCACATTCTCGCCGATTTCAGCGTCGTCGAGCGAAATCCGGCACGGCGCGCCGGGCTTCTCGGTGACGGGCGCCCGCTCAATGCCGCGCGCCGCAAGATCGGCGTCCCCCAATGCATGCAACTCATGGAACAGCGCGGGGTCGAGCCCGGTGGTGCGAAAGCTCATGGAATGGATCTCCTCGTCGCCAATATGGGACGCCTTCGCCGCCGTGCGCTCGCCGAAATCGGACCTTGCGCTGAATTGCGCGGCGCGCGAATCTGCGGCCATGCGGCTCAATCAAATCACCGCGCCCGCGCACGATCTGGGCCAGTCGATCGCATTCTACGAAGCGCTGGGCCTCAGGCTCATCGTTCGCAGCCCGCACTACGCCCGCTTCGAACTGCCCGAAGGCGGGTCCACGTTCTCGCTGCATCTGGCCAACGGGCCGATCCCGCGCGAGAACGCACCGCAAATCTATTTCGAATGTGACGATGTCGTCGCTGAAGTACGCCGCTTGCGCGCCGCTGGCGTCGTCTTCGAGCGCGACATCACCGAACAAAGCTGGCTCTGGACCGAAGCCTGGCTGCGCGATCCCGCGGGTAATTCGGTGTGTCTCTATTATGCCGGCGAAAACCGCCGCCATCCGCCCTGGCGCATCAATTAAAAGTCCATCGGCGTGCCGAGCGAGAAGAAGTGAGCGAGGCCAAACAGCCCGCCCATCAGCACAATCACCGCGCTTAGCGCCAACACGCCCACCACCAGCAGCACCAACGCGCCAATCCAGGCGATGCGTGACAGCAGCAGAGCGGTGTCATCGCCTTCCTGCTGTGCGGTCTGCGCGCCGATGATGCCGAGCACAAAGGCCGCGACCGTCGGCACGAACGGAATGATGAAGCCGACGACGAGGCAAGCCAACGCCACCGCGCCAAGCACAAACGATCCCGAGCGCGGCCCGCCGCTTAGCGACGCCGCCGGCGCGACCAGCACCGCGAACACGGCGCGCGCCTCGCCATCCTGTTCGATGAAATCGACCGCCTGCCCCGCGCTTGGCGCGCCCGGCGAGCGCCATTCGGAAACCGGAAACTCAAGCCGGCGATGATCGCCATCAATCAAAATGCCGCGACCGTCATGAACGCCAAGAATGTTGCCACGCATGCGCGAACCTCAATTGCGGCCAATAAATACAGTCGGCGGCGGCGGCACCGAAGCGTCAGACTGATTACGCAACAGCAGCTGCATCAGCAAGGCTATCACCAGCGACGAGCGATCGCCGTGGGCCGCGTCGGCCACACAATCACCGGCGGTGGCCGAGGCCGCGCAGGACCGCGACACCGCCGGCCCGGCGGAATACCGGCGTCCGTCATAAACCACGCTGGCGGCGAAGCGCCCGTCCTGCTCGCCCTCAACCACCCGAAACAGCGGCACGCGGGCGCTGGATAGTCCCGCCGCCGCGACAGTCACGGGCGCTGCATAGCCATCCGCCGATTGGGTGCGCGCCAATTCGCCGAGATAAAACACAATGTCGTCGAGCGAGCGCAGGAAAATGACATATTCGCTATCGCCGACGATGATCCGCGCGGCGCGGTCGCAGGCGGCGGCGGGCGTGGCCGCGGGCCGGGCACGCGTGGGATGGTAAGCCGCCGCCATACCGCACACGCCGCCCATGTCAGTGCGGCGATCCGGCGATTGCCCGCGCAAGGCCCCGGTCAAAGCGCGCACCTCACGCACGTAGGCGCAGCCATCATTCACAAGTCCTTCGGCGCAATCATCCTGAAAATCGCCGGCGTCGTTAACGAATTCATGGATTTCCGGCTCGGCGCCGGCGCGCCGGTCAATGCGGGCGATGCGGTCGGCCATCAACAGCAGCAGCGCCTCACGCGGCCAGCCGGCGTTCCAATATTCCCCGAACACGTCCGCGCCTTCTGGTTCGAAGATAATGCCGCCAATATCGTGCGCCGAATACGGACCAAGATTGAAGCTTGGCTGCAATTGCATGTCGCGCCCGAAGCTGGCCGAGCCAAGGCCGAAGGGCGAGTTGATGTCGCCCAATTCGACATTGCCGAGGGTGAGGGATTGTCTCTGCGTCACGGTCGGCGCGTATTGGATCGCCGACATCGCCAGATATTGCGTCGGCAGCCGATCGCGCGCGCGCAGCACGTTAAGCAACAATTGCCCCGTCATCGCCTGGATGTAGGCCTCGTTGAACGCCACCGCATCATCGGCGATGCGGCGGCTGAGCTCGGCGCGGCGGCTGTCGGATTGCAATTGCGTGGGGGCGCAGGCGGCAGCGCAGGCTAGCGCCAACATCAGAGCAGAAAACCCCAAACGCATCGCACCCCTCCTCGAAAGCCGATCGGCTCGGCCCCGATCCTGCCGGCCAGCGCCCGGCAGCATCGACGATTTTCCCCCCTTTAACGCTGTCTTCGCCATCAATGCGCCCGGGTTGATGCGTTTTTAGCACGGACAAGCACAATCCCCGGTGTGCGCGGCATTGTTCCATGGTATTGGTTTTGCACCATGGTGGCCGGGGGACGCGGGAGACGTCATGGCGGACGTTCTGATTGTTTGTGTCCGCGAGGACGAACTGCAGGCCAAAGCCCTCGCCGACATGTTCGAGCGAGCGGGCTTTAGCGTCGGCGGCGCACCCGCGACCGATGCCGCGCTGCGCTCCACCGGCGCTGGCGTAATCGTATGGTCGCAAGCGAGCATCCGGTCGCGCCCCTTCTTGGACGCCGCCCAGCGCGTGATCGACGCCGAAAAGGCGGTAATCGCCAGCCTGATTGACCCGCCCCCGCCCCACACGGTCCGCGACGCCCCTGCGTTCGCCCTGAACGGCTGGACCGGGGACCCCGAAGATTCTGCGCTCGACCCGCTGTTTTTTGCCGTCGACCGCATGGTGACATCGCAGCGCGCCGCCATTGGCGCGTCTCCAGCCCGCCCGGCGCCAGAGGCTTTCCAGGAGCCGCCCAGCCTGCGCCCGCCGCCTTCCTACGCCCGCCATCGCAGCGATGAGCCACACCCGCCGCCGCGCAGCGCGCCGCGCCCGCCGGAACGGCCCACCGACCGATTGGGCGCAGAATCCGAGCATTGGCGCGCTATCCGCGACAGCCGCGATCCCGCCGATTACATGGATTATCTCGCCCGCTATGGCCCAGACGGCGCCTTCTCGGAAGTCGCCGAACTGAAACTGAAGCAATTGACCGCGCCCAGCGCCCCGGCGTCGTTGCGCGATGCCGCGCGTAGTTCGGCGTCGGCGCCCGTGCGCCAGCGTCGGCCTGATCCCTCGCCCACGCTAGCGCCGCGCGCCGAACCGCAGCCGCGCCGGCCCGAACCCAGGCTCGACGCCTCGTTGCGGCTGCCCGATGCCGGGCCGCCGCCGCGGCGCAGCGAACCGCCGCCGCCACGGCGCGAGCCTGCCTACGCGCGCACGCTTGATCGCCCGCCGCCTGAGCCGCGTGACAGCGCGCGCATGGGTGGATTGTTGCGTGTTGCGGTTTTGGTCGCGCTGCTTGGCGGGGGTGGCTATGCGGCGTTTAACTATTATGCCGGGCAAGCTCCGCCTGAGCTTACCGCCGCTCAAGACGCGGCTACCGAGGCGCCGTTTGACCAGGCCTCCGCGCTCGGCGTGGGCGGCAGCGACATCGCCGAAGAGCCGCTTGAACTGAGTTCAGCAGCGCCGCCGGTTCGGCGCGAGCCGCCGCGCCGGCAGCCGGTTCGCGCCGCCGCAATCGTGCAAACGCCCGACCAGCCGACACCGGCGCCGCAAACTTCCTGGAACACGACCGAGACCAACGTTGCCACAGGCGGGCCCGCGTCACTAATCGCCGGCGCTCCAGCCCCAATCTCGCCAACCATCCTCGCCGCCAATCTTCCCGCGCCCGCGCCTTTGTTGGCGGCGGCGACAAACGCGCCGGCGCGCCCCCCACACGCGGCGGCTAGCGTGCTTTGGGCGCAGCGCCCTTCGGCGCGGCGCATCGCCGATCTCTATCCGGCGCGGGCGCAACGCGATGGCACGGGCGGACGCGCCGAACTCGATTGCTCAGTGCGGGCCGATCTTGGGCTGAGCTGCGCCATCGTCAGCGAGGCGCCAGCCGGCGGCGGATTTGGCCGCGCCGCGCTTACCGCATCGGGAGCGTATCGTGTACGCCCAACCTTGTCGGACGGCGTCGCCGCGCCGGGCGCACGCACGCGCATCGCCATCGTGTTTCAGCCACCGCCAGAATAGGCATTTCGGACCGCGGGCCTTCAGGCCCGCTCTTGTTTGCGTTCTATTGCGCGTCTGAAGACGCGCGGTCCTAGAGCGGTTCCCGAAAAGTGTTACGCGGTTTTCGGACGTGAACCGCTCTAATCATAAGATATAGACCCATTTTATCCCGATGGGAGTGAGTCACTCCAATCGGGAATGGGTCTAATGCGTTAGTCGCAATTGCGTGATCGATTGGCCGATCTGCGCGAAGGCGTCCTGCAAGGCCGCGCCGTCGTCGGCCATGAAGGCATGGGCGCTGTCGGTCGCGCATTGCGTCATCATATCTCGGGACGCTTGCGACTCGCCCGCCATCTCAAAGCCAACCGTATAAATGATGATGCCGCGATTTTTCATGGCGGTGCAGAGTGACTGGGCTTGCACTAAGGGATTACCGTTGGTGGCGTTGCAATTGATGTGATCCGAATTGTTGCCGCCGGTTGCGTTTCGGGCGACGACGCCGTTGCAATAATTGGTGTTGAAGGCGCCGTCCGTCATGAACACCATGATCTTCAAGGTTTCCGGCGCGCCGTACGCCGCCGGCTGGCTCGCCGAGGCCCAGAGCGAATTGAAATTTGGCGCCAGCATGTACCAGCCCCAAGCCGCGCCGATCTGGCCGGCGGTGTAGCCTGAGGCGGACAAACTGGCGATCCGCGCGTTGATCACAGCCCGGTCGCTTGTGAGCGGCAGGATGGTGTTGCTTGGGCAGGCGCCGTTGCTGGAGGTGTTGGGATAGTTCAGGCCGAGCGGCGACGCGCCCGGCCCCGCATCGGTGTAGGCGTTGGCGCCGGTGCGCTCGGTCGTGCAGGTGCTGACCCGAAACACATTCGTGCCGCCGCTGGCGTTGGTGAAGCGGTGATATTCGCAGCCCGTGGTGGTGCAATAGGCTGAGCCCCCGGAGCTGTAGGCGCCATAGGACGGGCCGGTCGAGCCCGAGAGCACGAACGTATTGGCGGCCGCGCTCGCAACCAGCCACGCGGTGCCCGTACTCGTCCCGGTGACGTTGTTGATCTGCGTCATGCCGCCAACGCCGGTGATGAACGCATAAGCGCCGTTGGCGAAGCCGTGAGCGCTCGATGTGACTTGTACTTGGCACGCCGCCGCCAGGCAGGGCGTGACCGCGCCGCCGCCTGGATAGCTGCCACTGTAGCCTGAGGTGCTAACGACATTGCCGCTGGAATTGCGCAGGCGAAAGGTGTGCGTCGTCTTGCTGTCGATAGTGTACCAGCGACCATTGAGGTTTGTCGCCCAATTGCCGCCGCTGGAAATTCTGCTCAGCCATACAACGTCGCCGTTGTTGAAGCCGTGGTTGTTGGAGGTGAAGACGCCCGGGTTCGCTTTCGTGGCGGCGGTGACCGCGTGCGCGGCGCCGTTTGCCCTGGCGGCGGCAGTTATGCTGCGGCCGGCGGGTATCGCGCCGCGCGCCGCGACGGCGTAGCCGCCGGCGTTAACGCCGACCGAATAGCTCACCAGCGCCGCCTTGGAATAATACGGCGTCTGCGAATCC
>JANNFH010000328.1:0-4379 GCA_031379565.1 Alphaproteobacteria bacterium | reverse complement strand
CGGCGCAGCTCCGGCGTGCGCAGCGCCACCTCCGAAACCGCCTCCAGCATCACATCGGCCCAAGTGCGGGTGATCAGGCCGACCGTGATATGCAACGACGCCGTATCGCCCGAGGTCGAAGCGTCGTGCATCAGGCCGCGCGGCACATAGGCGCAATCGCCGGCCTTCAAGGTGAATTCGTGCCGCAGCTCGCCGGGCGCGTGCTTGCTGCTTTCGAACCGCTCGCCGCGGAAGGGCGTGTCCACCGGCTTCTCATAAAGCCGCCACGCCTTTTCACCCGCGACCTGAATCACGAACACGTCGTGATTGTCGTAATGGGTGCGAAAGCCCTGCGCGTTTGGCGGGGTGAGATAAATGTTGGTCTGGACGTGGCAGGAAAACACGTGCTCCAGCCCACGGCAAAAGCGCGCCAAGGTCGGCTCGAATTGGTGCGCCTGCTGCAAGATGATGGTGGCGCCGCTGCGGTGGCGGCGTGCGACCGCGCCACGATCGACTTAGCCGGCGGCGTCCACATACTCGTTGCGCGTCATCGTGCGCGAGGCGTCGGCGAGATCGAGCTGGCCCTCGCGCAAATCGACATTGGTGACGATCCGATCGACATCGTCGATCGACAACAATCCATCGAACCGAAGCGCTGACTTATGGGCGACGATCAACGCCTCGCGTTCGTAGAGGCGTTCAAAAAATTCGCCGACGCGCTTCGGTCCGATCAGATAGCCGAGCGGATCATCGAGCCAAGGCTCGCGACTGGGCATGGGAGGCGCCGCTTAGGTACCGCGGCCGTAACCAGCCCGATCGGCGTGCGCGCCGCCATCGCTGTCGGTGATCCCAGTTTGATTGCCGCGCGCGCCGCCTCGGCCGTAGCCGGCGCGGTCCGCATATGTGCCGCCATCACTGTCAGTGTAGCCAGATTGGCGGCCCCGGCCGTAGCCGGCTGCATCGCTCGGATCGTTGTCGTTGTGGCCACTATAGATGCCTTGGCGCCCGCCATTGCCGCGTCCGCGTCCAGTTGGGTCGGCGTTGGCGCCGCTGTCGCTGTCGGTGAAGCCGGTCCTGCCGCCGCGTCCCCGACCGGCTGGGTCGGCGTTGGCGCCGCTATCGCTATCGCTGACGCCGCTAGTGCCGCGGCCGAAGCCGGCGCGGTCAGATGAATCGCTGTCGGTGACGCCAGTGCCACTGCCGCCGCCTCTGCGCCCGTTGCCGACCGCATCGGAGGAATCGCTATCGGTGAGGCCAGTGCGACCGCCGCGACCATGACCCGAGGCATCGCTGGAATCGCTGTCGGTGACTCCGGTGTTGCCGCGTCCGTGTCCCGCTGCGTCTGAGGAATCGCTGTCGGTGATTCCGGTGCTGCCACGTCCGTGTCCCGCTGCGTCTGAGGAATCGCTATCAGTGACGCCAGAGCCGCCGCGCCCATGACCCGAAGTATCGGAGGAATCGCTATCGGTGACGCCGGTGTTGCCGCGTCCGCGTCCTGCCGCATCGGAAGAATCACTGTCGGTGATGCCGGTGCCGCGGCCATTGCCGGCGCGGTCGCCATTGGCGCCGCTGTCGCTGTCGGTCAGCCCGGTCTGCGCCGCGGTGTCGCCCGTAACCAGGGCGGTGGCCCCGCCGGCAATGACCAAGGCGCCCGTCACCTGGGTCATGAACGAGCGGCGATTTAGGCGCTTTTCATCGGACATCGCATCAACTCCAATTGCAGCGCCCAGCTTGCAGATGCGAGCCAGTCGCAAAAACCACATCCCTCGTAGTGTTTGCGTAGCATGACCTGGGGTTCACGCAAATGGATTGTGTGGTTTCGTTTCGCCACCTTGCGAATCCGCGCAATTGGGGGCGTGGAGAGCCAAACATGATCGGATCGCTGTCTGCAGCAGCGCGAAGGGCGCGGGCATTCCGATCGCTTTGCTGAGCTGGCTTATTGTGGACGATGACTACAGCGGACGACGACTACATCGGACTCTGGGCGGAAACACGCGAACGTCGTCGCCATGCTGGCGCCGACGTTCGCGGTGCTGTGCCTATGGCCGGCGGCGCTGGGCCCCGACGTTGCCGCGGCCAAAACCGGCGCGGTCGGAAGAATCGCTGTCAGTGACGCCGGTGCCGCGCCCGTGTCCAGATGCGTCCGATGAATCGCTATCGGTGATTCCGGTGCCGCGACCGTGTCCGGATGCGTCCGAAGAATCGCTGTCGGTGACGCCAGTGCTGCCGCGTCCTTGGCCGGCCTGATCGCTGGAATCGCTATCGGTGATTCCGGTGCTTCCGCGTCCGTGTCCAGATGCGTCGGAGGAATCGCTATCGGTGACGCCAGAGCCGCCGCGTCCTTGGCCGGCCTGATCGCCGGAATCGCTGTCGGTGATTCCGGTGTTGCCGCGCCCGTTCCCCGTTGTATCGGATGTGTCGCTGTCTGTAATACCGGTGCCCCCGCGGCCATTGCCGCCGCGGTCACCATTGGCGCCGCTATCATGATCGGTCAGCCCGGTTTGCGCCGCGGCTTGGCCGGTAACCAAGGCGGTGGCCCCGCCGGCGATGACCAAGGCGCCCGTCACCTGGGTCATGAACGAGCGGCGATTTAGGCGCTTTTCATCGGACATCGCATCAACTCCAATTGCGGCGCCCAGCTTGCAGATGCGAGCCAGTCGCAAAAACCACATCCCTCGTAGTGTTTGCGTAGCATGACGGGAGATTCACGCAAACGGATTGTGCGGTTTCGTTTCACCCGCCTGCGAATCCGCGCAACCAGGGTGTGGAGAACCAAACATGATCGGATCGCTGCAGGGCATTGTCGGCGCATTAGGCGAGGACGCTGCGTTAATCGAAGTCGGCGGCGTCGGCTATCTGGTGCAGGCTGGTTCGCGCACGCTGTCGCGATTGCAGGTGGGTGCGCCAGCGCGGCTGTTCATCGAAACCCACGTGCGCGAAGACGCCATCCGTCTGTTCGGCTTTTCCAGCGAAGACGAGCGTGCCTGGTTCGCGCATTTGCAAACCATTCCCGGCGTCGGCGCCAAAGTCGCGCTCGCCATCATCGACATCCTGACCATCGAGGAATTGGTCGATGCCGTTGCGCTGCAGGATAAAGCCGCCGTCTCGCGCGCCAATGGCGTCGGCCCGAAACTGGCCCAGCGCATCGTCCAGGAATTATCGACCAAGCAGGGCCCTAAGAGCTTCCTGCCGATCGGCGCCATCACCGCGCCGCGCGCCGCGAGCGCGCCCGGCGCTGGCGGCTCGCGCGCCGAAGCGGTGTCGGCGCTGGTCAATCTCGGCATCGACCAGTCAAGCGCCGCGCGCGCTGTCTCCAGCGCCGCCAAGACAATCGACGGCGATGCGCCCGCGCCAGAACTCATCCGCGCCGCGCTGAAGGAAGTTAGCCGCTAAAAAGTGACAGCAAGCCTTCGATGGTTCGAGTAGCGCGCCAGCGCCATCCACATTAAGATGCGCGCATGGGCGCTTGGGCGGGGGTAAGGGGCTGGTTTAAATCGCTGCGTCCCTTTGCGGGGGCGCATTCGGGGACCGTGCCGCCGGATAGCAAGCTGCCGGCGTTGCATGGCCTGCGCGGTTTAGCGGCATTGGCGATCCTTCTGTTTCACCTTGGCTGGGTTGGCCACGTCACGCCACCGCAATGGCTGACCGCTTCGCTCATCCAGTTCTCATTCGCCGTGCAAATGTTCTTCGTGCTGAGCGCCTTTTCCCTGGCCACTTCGCATTTCGCGCGGCCAGCAACGACAGCGCAGTTTTTCATCAAGCGCTATTTTCGCCTCGCGCCCCTGTTCGCCTGTCTAGTGGTTTTTCAGACGATCAAGATTGGCGATGTGCAGCCGGCCAATATCGCACTCAACCTCAGCCTGCTTTTCGGATTCGCGCCCCCCTTGGCGCGCAGCGGCAGCATCGTTCTTGGAGGATGGAGCGTCGGCGTTGAAATGGTGTTTTACATTCTGCTGCCGGTGATGCTGGCGCTCTGCCGCAGCGCGAAGGGCGCGGGCATTCTTTTCACGGGCGCGGCGCTCATATCCTACGCGGCGAGCCTGGCAATCCTGTCCCACCCTGGCACGGCGCTTATCCTTGTCACCGCGCCGATCGTACATTTCGCGTGTTTCGCGGCGGGCCTGTTTGCATTCTTCCTTCATCGTGATCACAGCTGGCCGCGATGGCGCATGGCGTTGCTGATCGTGAGTGTCGCGTTGCTGAGCTGGCTTGTCGTTGGCGACAATTACACGGGACTTCATGCACGACGAAATCCAAACGTCATCGCCATGCTGGCGCCCACCTTCGCCGTGCTGTGCCTATGGCAGGCGGCCCTTCCCAGCCGGTTGCTGACGAACGCGCTGATGCAATATTTTGGCGACCGCTCTTATGGCATCTACCTGCTGCAGTTTCCGGTCATT
>JANNFH010000290.1:0-2214 GCA_031379565.1 Alphaproteobacteria bacterium | reverse complement strand
GCGGCGCGCGTAGCCGGCCTTCCCGACGAGCTGCCCATTGCTTTTCACTTCGACCGAATAGGGATCGCCATAGACCGTGCGGCACCACAACGTCGCGCCGCTGAGCGTATCGACCAGGCGCGCGCCATCGAGCCACGTCGTGCACCTCGGGTCGAGCCGGTCCATGACCGGTTCGGCGAGTTCATGAATCACCGACGCCAAAACGGCTACACCGGGGCGGATGCGATCGATCGTCAGGCTCGACACGCCCATTCGAAACGAAGCCGCGCCATCGCGTTCGTTAGCGAAAAAACGCGCCGCCGGCTCGATCATGACCCCGCGTTTGGCCGCCTCGCGCGCCAGCAGCCGAGCATCGAGCCCTGGCGGACCCTTCACCCAGATGGAGGAGCCGCTCAGCTTGGGGTCGATCAATACCAAGCGCGGGAGATAATAATTAAGTGCATCACGCAAGGCCGTCAGCCGTTCTTCGAAAGCGCGTTTCGCACGGTTGAGAGCGCTGTCATAATGGCCGAGCGACATAAGCAGCGCGCCAATGCGCTGCGCCGCGCGCGGCGCCGGGCCGGCAACGAGACTGCGCACCTTGCGCATCTCCTGGATGACCTCAGCGGGCGCGGCCACAAATCCTAAACGCAAGCCGGGCCCAAACACATCGCAGAGGTCAGAAACGTAGACCACGCGATCTGACATATCCATGCTCTTCAATGCCGGCGCGCGCCTATCTCCGGAGGTGCCGCTCATGGCGAAATCGATTTCGATTACAATGAAGTTCTGCGTCGCGGCTTTCTTAAGCAGAGCTCTTTGACGCGCACGCGACATCCGCGCGCCAGTCGGTACATGCCGTGTTGGCGTCACGAACACAACGCTGCGGTCGTCAAGCCGGTCGTCGATGACAATGCCTTGGTCGTCGACCCGCTGCATCAGCACGTCAGCGCGTTGCAGACGAAGTAGCTCACGCAATTCCGGCAAACCCGGATTTTCCATGGCCACCGCCGTCTTGGGTTCGACGAAGAGTTGCACCACCAGGTCCAGCGCTTGCTTCCAACCTTCAGTGATTAGGATTTCATCGGTTTGGACGGGGATGCCGCGCCGCGGCAGAATCTTCGTGCGTATTTCGTTGATAAGCTTGTCGTCATCACTTTCGGAGAAATTCATCGCCCATTCGTCGAATTCGCGCGCGCCTAACGCCGCGCGCGCGGCCTCACGCCATTCCCCGACCGAAGACAATTCCCGGTCGAGGCAACCTTCGAGAAAGGGAAAAGGATAGAGCGCCCAGTCGGGCGGAATACGACGCGACCAATCCACTCGGCTGCGCCGCTTCACAAGAGTGCGCCACGGCGGTTGCGAGTACGCCGCCAGATTCACCGACTTGGTCAGGTGCCGCGAACCCATCTCAGCAAGGTTCTGGGAAACGTAGATGCCGCTCCGCTCACGCCCGACAAGATAGCCGTCGGCAATCAGCTCCTCATAGACGAGCAGCACGGTGTTGCGAGCGACACCGATCTCCTTCGCCAATCCACGTGAGGATGGCGCCCGACCCCCTGGCTCCAGGATGCCACTAGCGATCGCATGGACCATGCGTTCTCTGATCTGCTGCTGAAGCGAGACCCCGCTGTCGGGGTCCAGGGAAAAGATGAAACCCTTGCGCATGGTCCCAAAACGCCTCAACCGGGGGCCAAACATGCACTAGGAGTGCACAAGGGGCTAGCAGATCCCCGGGCAATAATGACCATTTGGCCTAGATGAGGCAACGCCTGGAATGGGCCAATGGACTAACCCGCTCGCGCGGGAGGATCGTCCTGCCTGGGATTGAGCCAAGCCCTGTCGCCTCCTGTCTTCGGGTTGCGCCTGGAAGGCCGGGTCGCGCCCGCGGCAGGCGTTCATCGAGCCCGTCGCCTGGAACCGAACTCACTAGAACGGGCTCAGCATCAATGTCGAGCGCGTGAAGAATTGCGACTCGGAGTGCTGTTTTATCTTTGCAATCGCCGAAGCGGCGCGTCCAGGTCGTCACTGCGTCGGCCGGGACCTGACCGCGTCCACTTTTTCGAGGGAAGATCACACACGGCGCACACGATCGGGGAGTGTTGCGAAATTGGCGAATTGTGATTCCCTGTGTGGCGGATGCCTGGGAGTCGGCGATGTCGGTGAAGCATACGGGTCAGCTGAGTTTTGCGGAAGCGCTGGTTGGCGAGGGTGTTGGACGCAACGCGCGGCTGG
>JANNFH010000137.1:0-10046 GCA_031379565.1 Alphaproteobacteria bacterium | reverse complement strand
ATTTTCGAGGAATTGTCGCGCGGTTGCGTCGCCACCGCGGCGTTTTTGTCGATCCACAAAATCGCCTGGATGATCGACGCCTTCGGCGACGAGGAGCAGCGCCGGAAATTGCTGCCGAAACAGACGGCGATGGAGACGATCGCTTCTTATTGCCTGACCGAGCCGGGCTCGGGTTCCGACGCGGGCGCGTTGCGGACGTCCGCCAAACCTGATGGCAACGCGCATTATGTCATGAATGGCGCCAAGGCGTTCATCTCGGGCGCTGGATTTTCCGATCTCTACATTGTCATGAGCCGCACCGGCGCGGACGGGCCCAAGGGCGTTTCGGCCTTGATGGTTGAAAGCGGAACCAAAGGGCTCTCGTTCGGCAAGCTGGAAAACAAGATGGGCTGGCGGGCCCAGCCGACGGCGATCGTCAACTTCGACAATTGCCGCGTGCCGGCGGAAAACCGCATCGGCCCGGAAGGCGAAGGCTTCAAATACGCCATGAAAGGCCTCGATGGAGGCAGGCTCAATATCGCCGCTTGCGCGCTCGGCGGCGCGCAAGATGCGCTCGATCGGGCATTGCATTATGTTCAAGAGCGCAAACAATTCGGCAAACGCATCGCCGATTTTCAGAACACGCAATTCACCTTGGCGGATATGGAGACGGAGCTTTCCGCGTCGCGCGCGCTGCTGCATCTGGCCGCGCGAAAGCTCGATGCAAAGGCGCCAGACGCCACGAAATATTGCGCCATGGCCAAGCGCTTCGTCACCGACACAGCGTTCAAGGTGGCCGATGCCGCGCTGCAATTGCATGGCGGTTATGGCTATCTCGCCGATTACGAGGTCGAGCGCATCGTTCGCGATTTGCGCGTTCACCGCATTCTCGAAGGCACCAACGAGATCATGCGCGTCATCATCGCGCGGGAAATGTTGAAATAACTTGGATCGCGGGCGCGTTCGCCAGCTGGCCATAAGAATATGGAGCATTACACATGATCCTACGCGCCATGGGGCTGGGCTTTGTGCTGTGGATCGCCAACGCGGCGCTATTTCGTTTCGCGGGAGACATGTTCTTTCTGCCGAGCGCAGCGCCGCCCTATTTGCTCTTCGCCATCGCGGCGGCCATCGGCGTCGCGGTCACGTTCATTTCATTGAAACTGCTTGGCGAAGCGCGCGGAGACGAGGCGGAGGCGGCCATCGGCGTTGCCTTTCCCAGCCTGTTGCTCAATGCGCTGCTGATCCATGAATTCGCCGCAGCTTTCCCAAGCCTAGATTCCGCGCTCGACGGCGTCTATGGTGCCCTGGCCATGCTTAATGCTGCAGCGATGGTGTTCACCGGCCTGATGATGACGCGGCTGGCGCCGAAGGATGAGCGGGTGTGAGGCGGCGTGATGTGGTTGTTGGCGCCGCCGCGCTTGGTGCGTGTGCGCAAATGACGGCACGCGAGACACGCCGGCCCATCATTATCGGCCATCGCGGCGCCAGCGGCGAGAGGCCAGAACACACGATGGCGGCGTATCGCCTCGCCATTGAACAGGGGGCCGATTTTATCGAGCCCGATCTGGTGATGACGCGTGATGGGGTGCTGGTATGCCGACACGAGAACGAAATTTCGGGCACGACTGATGTTTCGGCGCGACCGGAATTTACGGACCGGCGGAGGCAAAAAACCATCGATGGCGTGACGTCGGTGGGCTGGTGGGTCGAAGATTTCACGCTGGCTGAAATCAAGGCGCTGCGGGCGAAAGAGCGGCTGCCGCAATTGCGTCCGGCGAACATGGCGTATGACGGGGCAGAAGAGATACCGACGTTCGCCGAGGCGCTGGCGCTGGCGCTGGCGAGTGGCGTTGGCGTTTATCCCGAGCTCAAGCACCCAAGCTTTCTGGCGGCTCAGGGATTACATCCAGTGGAAGCGCTGATTTCGGTGTTTGTCGCCGCTGGCGGCCAGTCGGCGATTGATCGCGCCTTCGTGCAATGCTTCGAAGTTGGGCCGCTTTACACGCTGGCTTCGATGTCTTCGCTGCGCTGGACTTGCGTGCAATTGGTTGCGGCTGGCGGTGGTCCCGCGGATCGTCCAGGGACCACCTATTCCGAGATGACAAGCGATTCCGGTTTGTCCAGCGTCGCTGAATATGCGCGAGGAATCGGCGTGGAGAAATCGCTGATCATTCCACGCGACGCCTCCGGGCGTTCGCTGGCGCCAACTGACCTGGTCGCCCGGGCCCATACGGCGAACTTGCTGTCGCATGCGTGGACCTTCCGGGCGGAAAACTATTTCCTGCCGCTGGAATTGCGGCGCGGCGAGGCAAGCGCGCCGGATTACCAGCGTCAGCACGGCGACCTCACGGCAGAGCTGCGCGCGTTCTACCGGGCCGGCGTCGACGGCGTCTTTAGTGATTTTCCGGGATTGGCGGTGGTGGCGCGCGGTTAGGCCACGCGGCGCATCTGCCGGTTCAGGATCGGCGCTTGCGCTTCGAGTAAATCCTTCTCGACCCGGTCACGCAGCGCCGCGTCGGCGATGGTGAGCAAATGCACTTCGGCGGCGCCGAGATGTTGCGCCGATTGCCACATCTCATGGCGCGTCAGCGCACTCGAGAAATCGCCGGTCTTCGACAAATAAAGACAGATCGGGCCGCCCCATTCGTGCTCCTGCGGTTTGTGCGGCTTGACGAACATGTAAAGCCCGCCAGTGGCCTCCCAGGCGCGGGCGGCGCGGGCGACTTCGAACTCGTACCAGCGTCCACTGGCGCCTTGCCATGAATAGCTCACAGGCTCTCCGTCCCCAAATCAGGTCTGAATGGGGCGAGCCTAAATTGAGTCGGGTAGGGCCGGGCAAGCCCGTTACTCCCTCTCCCCACAAGAGGGAGGGGCGCTTCATCGCAACGGTCGCGCTCTAGGGCGCCGGGTCGATGCTTACCGACCGAACATGGGCGGCGTCGAAATAGCTGGGCCAGAACGATTCCAGTGCATCCGATTGGCGCGCGGCGTGGTCAGGCCGGTCGATCGGCACGACACGCAGATCGACCAGCGAAAGTTCCGCCGGCGAATTGGCGCCCATGGCGCGCCATTCAGTGTAATCGGCGGCGCCTGCGTAAAGGGAAAACCCGCCAGGATCGTGCTCAAGCATGTCCGACATCAACACCAAACGGCGGCGCTCGATTTCGGCGCCGAAATCAGGGTCGGCGGCGATGGCGCGTAGGCCGGCCAGGATCGGCGAAGCGCGATTGGGCCCGCCGGACTGGGCGCTGCGCAAGGCGGCGTCGAGGGCGCTGGCGAAATCGGCATCCCAGGTTGCTTGGGCCTGCCGAGGGTTTTGCATGAAGGGATTGGCGCGGTTCGGCGGCAGCGGCAGGCATTTTGAAAACAGAATGGTCGGTTCTTGGGGTTTGCGTGGATTGAGCCGCATCAACGTAAAGCGCTCGAACTGACTGAGCCGGGCGCGCTCCTGATCGGCGACAGCGCGCAATTTGCGCCGATGGCGCGCTTCGAGCCGGTCTGTGGTGTCGACGAAGATGATGGTGTGGGCTGCGAGCGGCTGGTCGGTGCGGCAAAGCGTTTCAGGGTCGGTCGGTGGAGGGCGCAGCGCTAGGCCCGCATAAGCGAACGCGCCCAACGCCAGCGCGACGAACCCAACCAGGATGGCGCCGATGACGTTCTGGCCGCGCGCGCTCCGCGTTGGGCGCCTCATGCTGGCCCTGCGGCGTCGAGCGCGCGCGTCACGGCTTCTAGCTCGGCCAACAATCCGTTCATCGCTTCGCTCGATTGTGCTTGGGCCTCGCGCAGGCGGTCGCGTGCGTCGTCAATCATGGCGGCGCTCGGGCCGAGCGCGTCGAGGGCGGGGCCGATCGCGGGCGGCGCGAGGTTGAAATATGGCGGCGCCGGGTTGGCGCGCGCCGCGAGATTTTCCTGGCGGTAGAGATGAATTGCGCCGCCGGCCGCCTCGTCGAGCG
The DNA here is from genome assembly GCA_031379565.1 of Alphaproteobacteria bacterium. Lineage (GTDB taxonomy): Bacteria > Pseudomonadota > Alphaproteobacteria > Caulobacterales > Aquidulcibacteraceae > Vitreimonas. The sequence goes on along the minus strand of JANNFH010000137.1, from coordinate 6,111 downwards.
TCCGCGCCTGGGCATCGAGCGTCTCCATGCGGATGGCGGCGGCGTCGAAGGCCTTGTTCATCGCCTCGAATTCGGCGCGCATTTTTTCGATTCGCGCCGCGAGCGCCGGGCGTGCGACTTCAATCGGCGCCTCTAATTCGCCGCGCGCCTCGGCGCGTACCTCTGATAGTATCGCCGCGGCGTCGGATGCGGCGCGGTCCATCTTGCCAAAATCAGGGTAGGGGTCGTCGAAGCCGGAATATCCCTTCAGCGTCGCGAACACCCAGATGCCGGCGCCCAGCATCAGTAGGATGATGGCCTGGGGGGATTGCAGGTGCAGGAGCGACCAGAGCTGGAAGCTAGAGTCTGCGCCATAATCGGGATTAGCGCCGGAAATCGCGGCCATGCGATCGCGCCAATCGGCGGCGAAGAGGTTGAGCATCAGCGACAGCAGCGCAAATGCCGCAAAGCCAAGAGCGCCCAAAGTCTTGATCGGCCAGCTTGCGTGCTGGAGGTAGCGCAAGCCGAGGAAGCCGGCGAGAAACCCGAGCGTCACGTTGGCGCCGGAAAGGCCGGTTGCGGTGATGGCGCCGCCGAGCAGGCCGCGGGCGTCGTCCTCGGCGAACAGGGCCGCGGAAAACATCGCTTCGAACAGGGCCGCACAAAACAACAGCCCGGTTTGCATCAGCGGCGAGCGCGGATAATGGGCGACGCGCCGCAGCCCGTTTCTGTGTTTGAAGCCTTCCAGATCGGCGCGGGCTTGGCTCGCGCGCCGTGTCGCTTCGGTCCAATCGTGCGCCAGCCGCCCGGCGACTTGTTTCAGCGCCAGACGCGCATCGAGCGCGGGCCCTGAAAAATCCTGCGGCGTGGGCGCCAGCGCGCGCAAGCGCCGCTCGGTATCGGCCTTGCTTTCGAGCCGCACTTGGTCGATGCGGCCGCGTTCGCTGGCGACGGCCTGGAGGATTTCGAGTTCAACCTCTGAGAGGTCGGTGGAATCATGCCCCGGCTGGTTGCGGGCGCCGTCTTCGCGCGCGCGGCGGCGCAAATTGAGGCGCTTGTCCAGAATCGCCGCGCTGAGCGCTGTCTTTGCGCCAGCCTGGACCTTGCCTTGCCCGCCATCCATCGCTCGGCTCCAGGGAGCACTAAAGCCTGGAAGTGTGAGCAGGCCAAGAGCAGAGCCCTGGGGTGGTGTCTCAGTTTGAACTCGGGGCACTCCTGCCAATTCGGCGCGCCCGGCTGACATTTCAAACGGAGGCACTTTCGGAGCCCTTGGACGCTTGCTTGGCAAAGCGCTATCAGGGGCGGTGGCTGACCCAGAACTCCGCGACTTGCTTACCATTGCGAAGGGGGTCGCCGCGCGGGCAAGCGCTGCCTTGGCCGAACACCGCGCCGAATGGGCGGTGGTCACCGGCGGCGAGGGCCGCGAGGTCAAAATCGACGCCGATGTGCGCGCCGAGGCGTTGATCCTCGAAGCGCTGGCCCGGCTGGCGCCGTTTCCGATCATCTCCGAAGAGCGGGGCCGGATCGCTGGTGATCCGGGCGCTTATGCCTGGGCGGTCGATCCGCTGGATGGCAGCGTCAATTATCTGCGCGGCTATCCCCATTGCGCCGTGTCCATCGGCCTGTTGCGCGACGGCGCACCCGTGCTTGGAGTTGTGGATTGTTTTTTGTTGGGGGAAAGCTTCAGCGGCATTGTCGGCGAAGGCGCTTGGCTCAACGGCGCGCCGATCGGGGTATCGTCGGTGGCCGATCCGCGCGCGGGCATTCTTCAGACCGGCGTGCCCGCGCGGGCGCGCACCGATTCCGGCGCCGTCGCGGCGTTGGGGGACCTCATCAATCGCTGGCAAAAAGTGCGGATGATCGGCTCGGCCGCCACGGCGCTGGCCTATGTCGCCGCGGGGCGCGCCGAAGCGTACCGCGAAAGCGGTTCGATGATCTGGGATATCGCCGGCGGCTGTGCCTTGGTGAAGGCGGCAGGCGGGGAGGTGCGCATGATCGGGGCGCTCGACGGGCCGCTAGAAGTGGCCGCAGGCAACGGATGTGCGCCGCTGCCGGGATAAGACCTGCAAGTTACACGATCGCCACTCGACCGGGCCCGTTCCCTCGGACTAGTGTGCGCCGCAAGGTTTCTGGACTGCCGCCGCGCCGGGATGCGTTGTGGCCAAGACCACATCTGGAAAGGGCGGGGATGTCGCGTTTGCGTCGGAATATTCTTGGTCTGTTCGCGGCGTCCACATCGGTTGCGCTGCCCGCTGGCCATGCTCTTGCGCAAACCCGATCGGATGAAATCATCGTCACCGCCACGCGCCGAGAAAGCGCGCTGCAGCAAGTGCCGATCGCGGTGACGCCGGTGACCGCGGAATTGGTGCGCGAATCCGGCATTCGCGACATTCATGATCTCGCCAACGTTGCGCCTTCGCTGCAATTCAACGTCTCCGAGAACGAAACCTCCGCCACCGCACGCATCCGCGGCGTCGGCACGCAAGGCTCAAACCCTGGGCTTGAATCAGCGGTTGGCGTGTTCGTCGATGGGGTTTATCGCGCCCGAAACGGCGTTGCGCTCACCGATCTTGGTGAGATTGGGCAAATTGAAGTCTCGCGTGGCCCGCAAGGCACGCTGTTCGGTCGCAACACGTCGGCGGGCTTGATTAGCGTCGCAACGGCAGGGCCTGACCTCGATGGCTTTGTCGTTGGCGGCGACGCGACGTTTGGCGCTTTCGGCGAACAACGCGTCTCCGCTTACGCGACCGGCCCATTGGTGCGTGACCACCTTGGATTCCGCGTCTTCGCCGCGAGCAGTCGGCGTGATGGCCTGAACGATCTGATCGACCCAACCGGTGCGCTCAGCGACGCCAACGATCGCAACCTCACGACGTTGCGCGGGCAGATTCTATGGGCGCCGACACGCGATCTCGACCTGCGCGTAATCGCCGACTTCACCGAACGCGATGAGACCTGCTGCACCGGCGTGTTTTACGATCCCGCGGTGGTGAACGGCGCGCCCGGCGAGGGCTACATCAATTCCGCGCCTGCGCAGGCGATCGCAGCGATCGGCGGGTTCGGGCCAGCGGGGACAGCCGCGCTCGGACCATCGGGGTTTTCCGACCGCACCGCCTTCGGCAATCGCGCGATGGACCAACAGGTCACCGATTCCGGGATCTCGGCGGAGCTGAACTGGCAAAACCGCCTTGGCCTGCTGACCTTGGTCAGCGCCTATCGCGATTGGGAATTCGAGCAGGGTCAGGATTCCGACTTCACCGCCGCCGATCTGCTTTATCGGTTGCCGGGGGACGGGGGCTTTGCTTTCCAATTCTTCTCGCAGGAGGCCCGCCTAACCGGGCGCACTGGCGCGCTCGATTGGTTGCTGGGCGCCTATTACATCAACGAACAGCTGGATCGGAACGACACGCTGCGGGTGGGGACGCAATATGGCGAATACGTCGCCGCCTTGGGCGCCGCTAGCGGCAACGGCCTGATCACGGCGGTAGCGCCGCTGCTGGCGTCGACGGAAGGCGGAGGCCAACGTGACCGCTATCGGCAGAACGGAGATTCTTTTGCCTTCTTCACCCACAATATTTGGTCGCTAAACGATCGTACCGACCTCACGTTTGGCGCGCGTTTTACCCAAGAGAACAAGGATTTTCGTCAAACCATCCAAACACTGAACCCGATCAATCCGGCAACGCCGGTGATCGGTTCAATTTTTCCGTGGCACAATCCCTCTCTGGACGGAACCTCGTCGCAAACGCGTGAGGAGGACGAGTGGTCAGGCACGTTGGCCGTTCGCCGCGAGCTCAGCAGCAATGTGGCGACCTATCTTTCCTTTGCCCGCGGCTACAAGGGCGGCGGCTTCAATCTCGACCGCGATTTCGATCTGCCGCTTGATAATTCCTTCGAGGCGGAGACCGTCGATGCGTGGGAGTTAGGCTTCAAGACCACCTGGATGGACGGCAATCTGCTGTTGAACACCGCCTTGTTCGATGAGCAATTCGATAATTACCAGCTCAACACATTTAACGGCGTATCGTTTTTTGTCGCCTCGATTCCATCGGTGAGTTCGCGCGGCGCAGAATTCGACTTGATCTGGCGCACTCCGGTGGATGGCCTCCGCATGCAAGGCGGGCTCGCCTACGCCGATACCCAATACGGAGACGACGCGGCCGCAACGCCGGCGCTTTTCCGGTTGCCGGGGTCGCATTTGACCAACGCACCGCTGTGGACGGTGACCAACGCCATTTCCTACGAATGGCCGGTGTTCAATGCGATGACCGGCTTGGCGCATTTGGATTTCCGCTACGTGTCGGATCAAAACACGTCGTCAAACCTCCACCCGGCGAAAGAGCAACCCGCCTACCTTCTGCTCAACGGTCGGTTCGCTCTCTCCAGCCAAGACGAGCGCTACTCGATCGAATTTTGGGGGCGAAATCTTCTGGGCGAAGACTACGCGCAGATCATGTTCGACGCGCCGCTGCAATTCCTGAACATCCAGCCTAATCCGGCCTTGCCGCCGCTGGTAAGCGTCAGCGGCCTGCGCGGGGCTTTTCTTGGCGATCCGCGCACTTATGGGATTACGCTGCGCGCAGCGTATTAGGCGCCGCAATCAATCCAGCGTCCGGCGGAAGCGGAGCAGGGCGAGGCTCGCGAGCACAAAGAGGATCAGCGCCAGCGGCCAAAGGTCGTCGGTAATGTCGAGCAATCCCGCGCCCTTGAGCACGACTTCACGGACGATGTGCAGGAAATGCGTCAGCGGCAGGCATTCGCCGATGGCCTGCGCCCATCCCGGCATGGCCCGGAATGGAAACATGAAGCCGGACAGCAGGATCGACGGCAGAAAAACGAAGAACGTCATCTGCAGCGCCTGCATCTGCGTGCGCGCCATGGTGGAGAACAAATAGCCGAGCATCAGATTGGCGAAGATGAACACGGTCACTGCGATCAGAAAAGCGGGGAACGATCCCGTGAAGGGAATGCGGAACAACAGCGTCGCTACGGTCAGCACGATCGTTACCTGAATGGCGCCGACGCCGACATAGGGCATGGTCTTGCCGATCATCACTTCCATTGGCCGTACTGGAGTGGCGAGCAGGTTTTCCATCGTCCCGCGCTCGGTCTCACGGGTGAGCGCGATCGAGGTGATCATCACCATGGTCATGGTGAGGATGACGCCGAGTAGGGCCGGCACGATGTTGAAAGCGGTAATGCCGGCGGGATTGTATCTCCGATGCACGACAATTTCGTAAGGCGCGGGCCGGGGCGCCAAGAACGCAAGCGGGCCGACCAGCGACGGCGCAAAAGCAGAGCGCGCCACTTGTTCGATGGCGCCGAGCGCGCCGCCAGCGGCGACAGGATCGCTGGCGTCGGCGGCAACCAAGATTTGCGGTCGTTCGCCGCGCACAAGCCGGCGTTCGAAGCCCTCTGGAATCACGATCAGGAAGCTTACTTCCCCCGAACGCAGCATGCGTTCGCCGTCCTCGGCGCGATTCGCCACGGCGACGATATCGACGAAGCTGGAAGCGCGCAGGCTAGAAAGAAAAGCGCGCGTCATCGGCCCATCTTCGCGCAATTCGACCACGGCGGGCAGGTGGCGCGGATCGGTGTTGATGGCGTAGCCGAACAAGACCAGTTGCATCACCGGCATCATGATCATGACCGCGAAGGTGGGGCGGTCGCGGCGCATTTGCACCAATTCCTTGAGGAAAACGGCGAAGATGCGTGACCAGGAAAGATCAAGCAGGTTGGGGAGGCGCGGCAGTTTCATTGGAAATTGTCGCGTCCTTCAGCCATGAGGTAGATGAAAATCTCCTCGAAGCCTGCTTCGATACGTTTGGCCTTCAGGTGCGACTGCGCTTGCTGCGCTTGCTGGACGGCGCGCTCCAATGCTTGCTCGTCATGACCGCAAACATGGATGGAAGTGCCGAACCGCGCCACGAGCTCGACGCCCGGCGCGGCTTCCAACATTCACTGCGCTTCGTGCAGCGGGCGCCCTTCAAGGCTCCAGCATTGCAGGTCAACCTGCTTGGGGATGTCGGCGGTTGGTGCGTCGAGCAGCTTCTTGCCGTAGGCGATGTAGGCGATGGAATCGCACTGGACGGCTTCATCCATGTAGTGCGTGGACACCAGCGTGGTGACGCC
>JANNFH010000281.1:0-1580 GCA_031379565.1 Alphaproteobacteria bacterium | reverse complement strand
GACACGATAGAACACCATGTACATCTTGGCGCCGTTGGGGCGGACGCGAAGCACGAAGCCCTTCAGCTCCTCGTCCCAAATCTTGATCTCTTTGCCATTGGGATCGGGCTGCGCGGCGTCTACAACGCGCTTCAGAATCTTGACCATCACAGCACCCCTTAGCTGGCCCTGTAGAGGTCAATTCCTCCGCCGTAGGGGTCACTTGGTAAGCACATGGTAAGCACGAGAAAGGAATTCAGCGGAAGTCATTTCCAACACGATACGCAAAGATCGCGACGCAAGTCACTGATCTAAAAATGAAAAAGAATGCGCTGGAAGAATGCGGAAAAACGCGGAAAAACGAGCTACGTTACTTTGACATCGTAGGGGTCACAGGTTCGATCCCTGTCGCGCCCACCATGCTGCGCTCGGCGAAGTCGCCGCCTGGCCCGTTGCGCCTTCGGCACGCTGGGCCGGCGCTTGGGTGCCTGAGGCCCCGGTGGCTGGGGGATTCCAAAACTTAACCGAACGCCAAGTAGTGCTTCAATCAGAGACAGCGCGGGCCCGTAAGGGGCGCGTCGCGCGTGCTTCAGTTGGAGCGAGAAATCGATGTTCGATAAAATTAACAGCAAGATGTCCATTGGAACCCGGCTGGCGCTGGTTTCCGGATTGTTTGTCGCGTCTTCCGCGCTGGTGACCTCGTTCCTGGTGGGCAAGGCCGTCAACGAGATCGCCTTCTCCAACAAAGAGCGCGCGGGCGCTGAATATCTCGGCGATGTCTGGGGCGCGATCCGTACCGGCGACCGGATCGATCAAACCATTGCGCAAGAGAGTTTCAACGCTGGCGCGGCGGCGTCCGCCTTCATGGCGGCGCAGGGCGATTCAGAGCGGCTCGCGGCGGGCCTGGCGCTGATCACTGCAGTCGCCGACGGCTCAAATCTCACGCTCGACCCTGATCTCGACAGCTTCTACGCCATGGATGCGGCCACAGTGAAAATCCCCGCCTTGCTTGCCGCGGCGGTTGAACTTGAACGACAAGCCTCGTCCACCGGCGATCCAGCGCAACGTCAGATTTTGCTTACCATCGCATCGGATCGTCTGAGCGCCGCCGCGGCTGCCGCGGCCGGGTCGATGGAAGCGGCGATCGCCAACAATGCCAGTGGTGAAACGCGCCAAGCCCTGTCCGAACCGGTTTCAGCCATTACCGCCGGCGCCTCCGCTTTGGTCGCGGCGGCAAATGCTGCGACCGCCGGCGCCGACCTCAGCGCCGAGCGCGCCACGTTTACCGCCGCCACCGACGCCAACTGGCGTGCGACGGCGGAGGAATTGTCGCGCCTGCTCGATGTGCGCGTCGCCAACAAACAATCCGAACTGACCATGCAATTGGCGCTCGTGGCATTTTTGTTGGCGATCGCCGGCAGCTTGGCCTTCCTGGTGTCGACCGGGCTTGTCCGCCGTTTCAAGAATCTCACCGCCGCGATGGATCGCCTGCGCGAAGGCGATTTCAAGATCGAGGTCCCGCACACGGACGATGGCCACGAAACCGGAAAAATCGCCGGAACGCTGCTGTTTATGCGCGACGGCCTGGCCGAGCGCGCCGA
>JANNFH010000264.1:0-16244 GCA_031379565.1 Alphaproteobacteria bacterium | reverse complement strand
GCGGCGCGGACGCGGTCGGGGCGCTCCATCGGCAGCATGTGGCCCGCGCCTTCGACCATGGCCACGCGCGCTTCGGGGCGTAGCGCGGCCACGCGCGCCATCGCCGCCGACAGGGTGGAGTTTTTCTCCGCCCGCAACAGCACCAGCGGCCCCGATCCAGCTTCGAGCGCCGCCCACGGATGATTGCGCTGGGCGCAGAACGTCGCTGCTTCGTAGCGCGGATGGCACGCCAGCTTCACTGCCCCGCTTGGCGTGTCGATGAAGCCATCGCCGACATAATCGGCGATCATCTCGCGCGTGAACGATTTGAACACGCCGCGATTGGTAAAGCCCGCGACCGCCGCCGCGCGGCTGGGAAATCGCCGCCGCCGCTCCTGCGCCTTGCGCGCCAACGGAATCAAAGCGCGATTGAGCAAAGGCGCGAACGGCAGTTCGGCGATCGCATAGGCGAAGGCCGGCAAGATCACCGGCTCGATCAAGGCCAACGTACTCACCAGATCAGGCCGCCGCCCCGCCGCCAGCAAACTCACGGTCGCGCCCATGGAATGGCCTGCCAGCGTCACGGCTTGGGTGAAATGGCGATCCATCAGCGCGATCAGATCATCGCGGTGGCGCCGCCAGGAGGTGTAGCCGAACGTGCCAGACTTCAGCTTCGTGCGCCCATGCCCACGCGCGTCCAGCGCCAGCACATGGAATTTGTCGCCTAATGGTTCTAGCAGCGAGCGATAGGTGCGGGCGTTAAACCCTGTGGCGTGAAGAAACACGATGTCGGGGTTTGGCGTGCGCGCGCCGAAGGCGATTCCGGCCATGGTTCCGCCCGGTATCTCGAACGACACGCGGCGCAGATTGTCCGCTTCCGCGGCTGCACGGGTAAGGGCCGAATCCGTCACTTGCCGAGTCTGGGCGCGCCGGCCGCCGCGATCAAGCAGGGCTGCCCCCGTCAGCGAAAACACGCTCACCCAAACACCCGGCGCAAGATGTCGGTGGTGCGCCGCACCGGATCGCGGCGAATGGCGCGCTCCTCTTCGGCGATGAAGAAGAAGCAGCCATCGAGCGCTTTGCCGGTCGAAAAATTGACGATCTCGGTGCGGAGGTTGGTGGTCATGGACGCCATGCCGATTTGGCGCAGCGCTTCGCGCATTAGCGTGAAAACGCCCGATTGCGTCAGCGCCCGTGTCATCGGCTGGCGCAGCGCGTTGATGAGGCGGGTTTCGGTGCTACCGCGCAAATAGCGTGTGGCGCTGTCTTCGGGCCCGCGCACGATGTCGATCGCGTCGGCGATTGTGATGTCCCGAACCGCGCCCACGAACAAGCGCGCCGCCTCGGGCATCGTGTGCTCAGCGGCGTGGTTCACCTGCTCCTGCAACACGTCGAGCGGCGCGGCCATGCCAAAATTGCGCAAATTGGTTTGTGCCGTCGCCAGCAGGCCAGGCAGCGGGATTTTCACCCGCCCATCGCCGAAAAAGCCGTTCGGCTGGCCAAGCCGCGTGCTCGCGTTCATCGCCGCCAGCCCCAGCGCGTCGCGCACACCGCTACTGGCGTCGCCTTGGGTTAAGCTGTCGAGCAGGGGCGTTTGCGCCCGCGCCGACGCGGCGGCGCTAAGCATCGCAACAATCAAGACCCGGCGGCGCGTCTGATTCTGCATGCGCCCAGTGTAGCACCGCCGCCCCCGGATTCGCGAAAGGTAAGGTCGGGGCGATGGGTCTAGCGTCACATTGCGTCATGAAGTGTGACCGCCTCGAACGCGACAGCGCCGCGCGAATACGTCATGGTTGCGCAATGACCCTTTCCGACCTGCTGCCCCAATTGCATTACCCGACCCGGCTGGAGAAGCTGGTAGATGGCTGGCTGCACGGGGCTTTCTTGGCTTTGTTCACGCTGGCGGTGCTGGCGCTGCTTGGGCTCGCGGCCTGGCAAGGCGGGCTTGGCATGGTCGGCGCGGTAGCGATCTACGCCATCTGCCTGCTCACCATGGTTGGGTGCTCGATGGCCTACAATTTGGCCGAAAACTCGAAACGCAAGGCGTTGCTGCGCCGGTTCGATCACGCCGCCATCTTTTTGATGATCGCAGGCACCTACACCCCCTTCACCACGCTTCGCTTCGAGGGCGCCTGGGCCATCGGCATGACGGCTTTGGTGTGGGCCCTCGCTGCGCTGGGCGTGATCGGCAAATTGTTTCTGCCGCAAGTGTCGAAGAAGCTCTGGGTGTTGCTCTATGTCGCCATGGGCTGGCTGGTGGTGGCCGCGTTCGGACCGCTGGTAGAGGGCGTCCCGCTCGCAGCGCTGATCCTGCTCGCCGTGGGCGGGTTGCTCTACACCGTTGGCGTGCCGTTCTACGTCTGGGACCGCTTGCCTTTCCGCCGCGCCATCTGGCACGGCTTTGTCTTCCTTGCCGCCGGCGTGCACTATGCCGCCGTGCTCACGGGCGTTGTGTTCGGGTAGCGGCGCGCGTGTGGTTCATGCTAGCGCAAGCCAGGAGCTGCGCATGACAACCACCTGCTTCGATCTGCACATTGAAAACAACATCGCACGCATCGTCTTGAACCGCCCCGAAGCGTTCAATTCGATGCCGCGCGCGTTTTGGAACGAACTCCCCGTCCTGGTGCGTAACATCGATGAAGGCGCCAAGGCGCGCGCCATTGTGCTTTCGTCCACCGGCAAGCATTTCACTTCCGGCATGGACCTTTCCGTGTTCAGCGACGGCGAAGGCCTTTCGGTCGGCGAAGGAGATCCTTACGCGCGCGCCGAAGCATTTCGCCATTTCGTCCTAATGTTGCAGCAGAGCTTCTCCTGCCTTGAAAACGCGCGCATGCCGGTGATCGCTGCGATCCAAGGCGGGTGCATAGGCGCCGGCGTCGATATGATCTCGGCCTGCGATATCCGCTACGCCACCGAAGATGCGTTCTTCCAAATTCAGGAAATCAATATCGGCATGACCGCCGACGTCGGCACCTTTCCACGCCTGTGTAAACTCATCCCCGAGGGCTGGGTGCGCGAACTGGCCTATGCTGGCCGGCGCCTGCCGGCGGCGAAAGCCAAGGAGATCGGCCTCGTCAACGAAGTGTTCCAAACCCACGAGGCAATGCTGGCGCATGTAAACGCGCTCGCCGCCGAGATCGCCGAAAAATCTCCCCTCGCAATCGCCGGCTCAAAGCGCATGATCAATTATTCCCGCGACCATAGCGCCGCCGACGCGCTCGATTACATCGCCACTTGGCAAGCCGGCATGTTCGCCCCACCCCACCTGATGGAAGCGTTCGCGGCGAAGGCGCAGAAGCGGCCGGCGGTGTTTCCGAATTTGCACCCGCTGCGAAAGAAGATGTAGCGAATGGTTGAAGTACTCCCAACGTCCGTCATCCCGGACACGCGAAGCGTGATCCGGGACCCAGGGGCCACACGCGCCGCCCTACGATCCCCTGGGTTCCAGGTCTCGCTCCGCTCGCCCGGAATGACGGAAGAGTTCCCCAACCCCCAAACACGAGCCAAACATGACCATTTCCCTCATCCCCCCCGGTCGCAATCCCCCCCACGAAGTCAACGCCTTCGTTGAAATTCCGCAGGGCAATCTGCCGGTGAAATACGAACTCGACCAGAAATCTTCGACGCTGTTCGTCGATCGTTTCCTGCACACCTCGATGATCTATCCGTTCAATTACGGCTTCATCCCCGGCACGCTAGCCGAAGACGGCGACCCGCTCGACATTCTCGTGGTCACGCCGATGCCGGTCGTGCCCGGCTGCGTGATCCGTTCGCGCCCGGTCGGCGTGCTGCTGATGAGCGACGAGAAGGGCGTCGATGAAAAAATCATGGCCGTTCCGGTCGACGCGCTCAATCCGTTCTATGCCGATATAAAAACCTGGGAGGATTTGCCGCCGCTCATGGTCAAGCAAATCTCCCACTTCTTCCAGCACTACAAGGATCTCGAGCCCGGCAAGGGCGCGACCGTCGGCGACTGGACCACGCTGGAGATCGCGCACGAGCGCATCCTGCTGGCGATTGGTCGCTACAAAAAATGAGCACGTCCGCCATCGCCGTCCGCCTGATCAATGCGCTGGAAGCCGCCGCTGACCGCGAAGCCGGCGCCAAAACCGCGCTTGTCTCGGTGAATGTGGACATGCTGACGCCCGCCGACGCCGGAGCTGTGACGACGCAGCTCAGCCGAAAAACCCGCACTCTGGTTTTCCTCTCCGCCGAATTCCGTACCGATGCCGGCGCGCTCATCGCAACCGCAGCGAGCGTGCATAAGGTGTTGTGACCCCAGCACCCTGCGCGCGCTACGAAAATACCTCAAACAACCCCGCAGCCCCCATGCCACCGCCGACGCACATGGTCACCACCGCATGCTTGGCCTTGCGCCGGCGCCCTTCCATCAGCACGTGGCCGATCAGCCGCGCGCCAGTCATGCCAAACGGGTGGCCGATGGCGATCGAGCCGCCATTGACGTTGTATTTCTCCGGATCGATGCCAAGCGTGTCGCGGCAATAGAGGCATTGGCTCGCGAACGCCTCGTTCAGTTCCCACAGGTCGATATCGCTCACTTTGAGCCCCTGGCGCTGCAACAAACGCGGCACGGCGAACACCGGGCCGATGCCCATTTCGTCGGGATTGCAGCCGGCCACAGCAAAACCCTTGAACGCGCCGAGGGGCTCAAGCCCCCGCCGTTCGGCCTCGGCCTCTTCCATCAACACCAACGCCGCGGCGCCATCGGAAAGCTGGCTGGCGTTACCGGCGGTGACGAAGTGATCCTTCCCCCGCACGGGCTCTAGTTTGGCGAGCCCTTCCAGCGTCGTGTCCGGACGATTGCATTCGTCCTTCGTCACCTTTGCATCGGCCATGCTCTCGGCCTTGGTTTCCTTGTCGATGATTTTCATCTTGGTCGCCATCGCCACGATCTCGTCCTTGAACAGACCGTTCGCCTGCGCCGCCGCCATGCGCTGCTGCGAGCGCAGCGAATATTCGTCCTGCGCTTCGCGCGAAACTTTGTAGCGCTTGGCGACAATGTCGGCGGTTTCGATCATCGGCATCCACATTTCCGGATGCTCGCGCTGCAACTTTTCCTCAAACGCCACATTCATGTTGCCCGAGAGCCGCGTCAGGGAAAGCGATTCAACCCCGCCGGCGATGCCGATCGCCGCGCCTTCTTGGCAGATGTAATGGGCGATCTGCGCGGTCGATTGCAGGCCCGAGGAGCAGAAGCGGTTGATCGTCGCCGCCGCCACCGAAAAATCGAGCCCGGCCCAAACCGCCGCCAGCCGCGCCACATTGTGGCCCGTCGCCCCTTCGGGCGAACCGCAGCCGAGCACGATATCTTCAGCCGCGTCAGGCTCAAGCTTGGCGCGCTCGGCGGCATGCTTGATCACGTGCCCCGCCATCGCCGCGCCATGGGTGGCGTTAAACCCGCCCCGCCCGGCCTTCGCGAGCCCAGTGCGGGCATAAGAAACAATAACGGCGCGGCGCATAAGCGTTCTCCCAGGCTTGGCGGGCCAACCTAGTCGCGCGCCGCGCCACGCGAAAGGGCCGCGCCGCCCGTCTTTGTCTGAAGCAGAGCTTCCAGCCCATACGGGACCGGCCGAATGCGACCCGATGACGGCTGCGTTCGCCCCTCACCGGAAATGCGACGTTCCTCTGGTTCAGTCCTCAGGCGTTCACCGCGCCCATGCCGCGCGCGTTGTAGCGCTGGCCCTGGACGCGGGCGGCTAGGCTTTCCAAGCCTTTGGCTTCATCAGCGCTGAACGTCACGTTCGCGGCCGCCAAGTTGCTCTCCAAATTCGCCAGCTTGGTTGTTCCGGGAATCGCAACGATGTGCGCACCGCGCGAAAGCACCCAAGCGAGCGCGATTTCGCCGGCTTTGACCTGCTTCGCCGTGGCTAGCGCTTCGATTTCGGCAACCAGCGCCAAGTTTGCTTCCAGCGCTTCGCCGGCAAAACGCGGCGCCATGACCGCCCGAAAATCTGGCCCCTCCGGCTTCCAATCCTTGCTGAACGCGCCCGTCAGCATCCCTCGCCCGAGCGGCGAATACGCGACGAACGTCGCGCCCAATTCCTTGCAGGCGGAGATCACGTCCGCTTCATAGTCGCGTGTGAACAGCGAATATTCAGACTGCACGGCCGCGATGGGATGCACTTTGTGCGCTTTGCGCAGCGTCTCGGCGCTGACTTCCGAGAGGCCGATCGAGCGGACCTTCCCTTCCTTGACCAGCTTCGCCATCGCCTCGACCGATTCTTCAATCGGTGTCGCGGGATCTTTGCGGTGAAGGTAATAGAGATCGATGTGATCGGTGCGCAAATAGCGCAATGAGTTCTCGACCGCGCGGCGGGCGTTGGTTTCCGAGCCGTCATAGCCAACGGGCAATTTCGTCACCGGATCGGCGATCGGGCCCCATTTTGTCGCGACAAACACCTTGTCGCGCCGATCGTGGAACGCCGCGCCGAGTAATTGCTCGTTCGCGCCGAAGCCATACATCTCCGCCGTGTCAAAGTGATCGACGCCTCTTTCGATCGCCGCATGCAGCAGCGCAACGCCGTCCTTCTCGGCCATCGGCGCGCCGTAATAAGCGGACATGCCCATGCAGCCGAGGCCAATGGCGTTCACTTCGCGGCCTTCTCGCGCAATGCGGCGGCGGATCATGGGTGTGTCCTCATGTGTTCAGGGCCATGGCGCTAACCGCCAGGGCGGGAGGGTAGTCCTACTGGGCTGGCGCGAGCCCAGGGGTTTCCTGCCCTTGGGCTGCGCCAAGTCGGGCCCGAGACAGCAGGCCCCCACCACCATTCTGTCGCGGCAGGAAGCCGTGATCGCCTTCCGGACCATTGCTAGCGCGAACTGAGCTGTTGGACCCCAAGCCCGATGGCCCGCCCGCCTTTAAGGCGCGCCCGGCCCGCCGTGGGGGTTGACGCCCTGAAAGGTTTCGCCCGCCGGCGCCGCCGCGGCGTCGTTGGTTGGCGTGTAGGCGCCTTGGGTGAAGATGCCGCGCCCGCGATCTTGAATCCATTTTGCAATGTCTTCGGCCATCACCCCGGCGATGATGCCGATCAGCGACACGGTGAAGGGATTGAGCGTCGAGGCCGTGTTCGCCTGGGTCACGCCGGCGCCAATCGAGAACCCGGCGACCGTGGCGTTGGCGATCACGTAGAACGCCATGGCCGCGCACATGCCGAAGATTAGCCGCACCGCGATCTCGGCCATTGTCACCGGTTGGGGGCGGTTGAGATAAGCGGGGAACAGATACAGAAGCGAACCGAGCGCGCCCATGAGCAGCACCAGTACGGTGGACAAAAGCGCCGGGTGGCCCTGCGCCAAATAGGCGCTGATGCCGTACGGACTGAGATTGCGCAACGCCATCACTTCACCGCGCACGCGCTCATAGGAGCTGCTGTCGGGCACCACCGAAGCTTGCAGCGCCAGCACGCCGCTGCGTTCTTCGGAAACGCTGCGCGCCAAATTTTCAGCCTGCGCGGCTACGGTCACGCGCTCGGAATAACGCAAATCGCGGTTCTGCTCTTGCTCAGCCAATTGATCGATGCGGCCGTGCAGGCTTGCCAGAACCTGCTGATCGGCAGCCGTCAGACCTTGCCGCGCGGCCAGCGACGCGGCGCGCGAATTCAAATTTACCGCGTCGGCTTGCCCGCCTGGCGCCTGCACTTGCGCGTTGCTCTCCACCTGCGCCAGCGCACCGGCGATTTCCCCGCGCAAGGAATTGATCGCTTCGTCAGCGGCGGCGATTTCGCGGTCGAAGCTCGCCACCTGCTGCTCCAGCGCCAATTGCTGGCCGCGCGGCTCTTCGACCCGCGCTTCGAGCACGGCGACCTGATCTTGGATCGCCAGCAGCCGATCGATTTGCACCAGGCCGTTGGGGACGATCTCGCGCAGGCCGTATTGGAAATCGCGCGCGCTGAACAAAATCGCGCTGCCCCCAAGTACTGCGATCATGGCGGCGGTCAGCAGAATTCCGACGATCCATTTGTGTATCGACATGGCCGAGCATCCCCTTCCGGCGGCGTTGAGCGGCCCGCTCGCGCCTTCCGCTTTGTGTCTAGCCCAAGAGCGCGGCGACCGGTTGCGCTATTTTAACCATACGGGCGCGCACGCGCACAGCCGCGGCGACGAAGGGGGAAAATCGAATATGGCGTAAATATTTGTCATTTCGTTCAATTTTCTCTTGTCAACAATCACCGTTCTGGGCATTCTGTGGGCCTGCGCTCCCTCCCGAGCGCCCCGTCAGGAGCCTCCAGATGTCGCCCACAAATATCGCAAAAAGCATTGTTTTTGCTGTAATTTTCTCAACCAGCTTCTCTGGTGCTGCGTTCGCCCGCGATGAAATCTTCACCGCCCGCCTGGCGCAGCCGGCCGAGCAAAGCCGCCTGATCGCCGACAATGCGGTGTGGAATTGCGAGGCCGACACCTGCGTCGCCCGCTCGAGTCACGCCGCCACAATCCGCACCTGCCGCCAATTTGTGCGCGAAGCCGGTATCGCCGTCACCGCCTATGGCCCCGAGAACGCCCAGCTCAGCGAACAGGAATTGGCAAGCTGCAATGCGAACCTCGCCGCCGAAACCCAGCAAGCCCGCAACTAGAGCGGTTCCCGAAAAGTGTACGCGGTTTTCGGACGAGAACCGCTCTAATTATTGATGTAGACCCGTTTTATCCCGATGGGATTGATTCAATCCAATCGGGAACGGGTCTAGGTCGCCCCACGTTCCAAACGCCAAGCGCCGCCGCGAGGCTCACGCCTTGCGGCGGCCGCGTAATCCTTCGCGCCAGGGATGATCGCCGCAGGGCTGCAATTGCAGCACCTGGACTGCTGGATCATTAACAATGCGCACCCGCGCCGCACCAGTTCGGGCATCGAGGAGGTTGTGCGAAGCCACCTCCAATCCTCCGCCAGCGCCGCGCACCAGGACCAGGACGCCTTCCGCACCCACAATGCGCACCCCGCCCGGGCGGCGCGGCAGGTCGTAACGAACTCGCACGCGAAAATCCTCGCCCGCCGCCTCGATTGCATAGCGCGGATGGTTGAACAGCGTCTCGCGTTGGCGGTCATAGATCGCGGCAATTGCGTCGCTGCCGAAACGTACGCCAACGCCGGCTGAGCAGGCCGCGTCTCCAGCGCTCCACAAACCGGACAAATCCGGCGGCGGCGGCGGGCCGCCGCAGGCCCCAAGTGTGAGGGCGAAGCAAAGTGCTCGGAGCGAACGCGGGCGCTGCATTGGGTTTTCGAGCTAAGCCTATGTCGGTTGACGAGGTCTGAACGCTGCTCGTCGCAGGATCACCACATCCGCACTGGCAAAAGTCGCCCCGGCGCCCCATGTCATGGCCGCCGACACAGGCGCCCATGGATCAACCCGCCCCACCCTCCGCCGCGGCCGCCCGCTCAGCGTCAGCGCTGCTTGAAGACCTGCTGGACGCGTTCCCAAACGAGAGCGTCGCCTTCGGCGAGCTGATTGACCGGCTGGATTTGCGCGCGCACGGCGTTCTGCTGCTGGTGTTGGCGCTGCCCATGTGCATCCCCAACGTGCCCGGAATCTCCACGGTTTTCGGCGTGCTGATGTTGCTGCCCGCGATCCAGCTGGTGTTTGGCTCGCGGCGGCTCTGGGTTCCGGCCCGAGCGCGGGCGTGGACGTTTTCGCGCCTCGCCCTTGAGCGCACGTTGCACGCAACGATGCCAACCCTCAAGCGCATCGAAGTGCTGATCAAGCCACGGCTGGCGCGGCTGACGCGATTTCCAGTCACCATCTTGGTTGGCCTGCAAACGTTGCTTATGGCCCTGATCCTGATTTTGCCGATCCCGTTCGCGAATTGGCCGCCAGGCATTACCGTCGCCATCACCGCACTGGCGCTGTTGCAACGCGACGGCGTGCTGATGCTGCTTACTATTCCGGCCGCCATCGCTTCGGTTGCGTCCGTCTATATCGGCGGACGCATTGGCATTGCCGTGATCCACAATCTGATCGATTGGGTGCAAGGGCTGATGCACGGACTTTAGCGCTGGCGGGCAAGTTCCCTTAGCAGCTCTGGGGTATCAACCACCCCAAGCTCTCGCCTTCGCGGTCAAACGTCTCGGCGGCGCAGCGATCGCGCGGCTGCGAGCCGCCGCGTTGAAATTCCGGATCGCTTTCGCCGCCGCGCCGATCAAGATCGGACAGTGGTTCGAAGATGGCGACGGCGCCCCCGCCCGCATCGGCGATGCATTCGTGCCGCGACGAGTCGGATTCGCGCATGCGCACGCTCACTTGGCCCTCATCGAGCGTGCTGGCGAAAGTCACGCGCACGGGCCGCGACGTCGCGCGGCGGAGACAGACGTCGATGGCGGGAACCAGCTCGGGCAGTACGGAAGCCCAGGTCGGACGCTCTCCGGCGCTGATGCCGCGGCGCGCGCAGCCCTGATAAGCGACGCCCTCAAACAGCACGTGGGCGACATAAGGTTGCTCGACGCCGTTGGGCAAATCGCACGATTGCGCCATCAGCGTGATGGTCAGCGGGCCGGCCACCACACGCATGCCGCGCTCGTGCATGTCGCGCTCACCAGCGATGCCGCCGTCATCGCCGAGGCCTGGGCGCGAAAATTGCGCGTAATCGTCGAGCAGCCGAAGCTCCCAAGCGCCTTCGCCGGCGCCGACCGCGCCAAGCGCGCCGACCGCCTCGAACTCGCCCGTGTAGAGCGCGCGCTGCGCCGCGCTGGCCCCGGCGCCCAAAGCCGCCAATTGTTCGGCCGCAACCTGAGCTTCGCGCTCCGCATCCGAGGGGGGCGCGGCGACTTCTGGCGCGGTTTGCTCCTGGCGCCCGCACGCGCCAACGGCCATGACGCCTGCGAGCGCTACCAGCGCCGCGAACCGACCGATGCGGAAACTTGCCGCCATGAATACTCCCTCGCGCCGGCTCGAAGCGCCTTAATCTGGCGCTCAGACCGCTGCTTCGGGTTAGTATAGACGCATGCAGCGTGATTCCGGCGCCCCACTCTACGAGTTTTTCGCCGGCGGCGGCCTGGCCCGGCTTGGGCTTGAACCGGATTTTCACTGCGTTTTTGCCAACGATTTCGATGCGGCGAAGGTGAAAGCCTATGAACGGGCGTTCGGCGGCGCGGACATGCACACCGGCGATGTTTGGACGCTCGATCCCGCCGCCCTACCCGGCAAAGCGGCCTTGGCGTGGGCGTCGTTTCCTTGTCAGGATTTGTCGCTTGCGGGCGCGCGCGGGGGGCTGTCGGCGCCGCGCTCGGGGGCGTTTTGGGGCTTCCATCGGCTGATCGAAAAGCTAGCCGCGGAAGGTCGCGCGCCGGATGTGCTGGCCTTGGAAAACGTGCCGGGCTTGCTTTCGTCCCACGGCGGCGCCGATTTCGCCGCGCTCGTCGCCGCGCTCGATAAGCTCGGCTATCGCACAGGGGCGCTTGAAGTCGACGCAGCCCTGTTCACCCCGCAATCACGCTCACGCCTGTTCGTGATCGCCGCACGCCAAGCTCCGCCAGTGCTATGCGCGAGCGGCCCGCAAGCGCCGTTCCACTCCCAGACCCTGCGCGCGGCAGTGGCGCGCATGCCGGAAAAGTTGCGAGCGCATTTCGTCTGGTGGCGACTACCGACGCCGGCGACGCGCAACACCAGGCTGATTGATCTGCTCGACGATCCGCCGGTAGGCGCCGCCTGGCGCAGCGAGGAAGAGACCACACGCTTGCTCGGGCAAATGAGCGAATTGCAGCGCGCGCGCGTCGATGCCATCGCAATGTCCGGTCGCCGCGATGTCGGCGCCGTCTTTCGGCGCATTCGCGTCGAAGGCGGCGCGCGGGTGCAACGCGCGGAGGCGCGATTTGACGGTATGGCCGGGTGCCTGCGCACGCCATCAGGCGGATCGAGCCGGCAAATGCTGCTGTTTGTGGATGGGCCAAATATACGCTCGCGCCTGCTCTCGCCGCGCGAGGCGGCGCGGCTCATGGGCATGCCTGATGAATATCCGCTCCCTGAGAGCCAAACCGCCGCCCTGCATTTGCTTGGCGATGCGGTGTGCGTCCCGGTCGTGCGCTGGCTGTCGCAGCACCTGCTCGCGCCGCTAGCCGGCGCGGCGGAGGAGCGCCGCCGCGCATGAGTGTGCGCACCGACGTGTTCAGCGTCGCGAAACGCTCGGCGGTGATGCGCGCGGTGAAGTCGGCGAATACCGCACCCGAGCGCGCGGTGCGCGCAGCGGTGCAGGCGGCCGGCTATGCGCGGCGCTATCGGCTCGGCGGGCGCGGTTTGCCGGGAAAACCCGACCTTGTGTTCGGCGCGCTCGAAAAGGTCGTGTTCGTGCACGGCTGCTTCTGGCACGGACACGAGTGCAGGCGCGGCGCGCGCAAGCCGAAGGGCAATGCCGCTTATTGGTCAGGCAAGCTTGTCCGCAATCGTGCGCGCGATGAAGCAGCGCTGGCTGCGCTCAACGCGGCGGGCTGGAAAACGCTGGTGATCTGGGAGTGCGAAACCCGAGACGCGGGTGCGCTTACGGCGCGGTTGCGGGCGTTTCTGCGGACCGCGCGTCTTCAGACGCGCACTGAAGAAAGCTAGGCAAGAGCGGGCCTGAAGGCCTGCGGTCCAAATCAGGCCGCACTGAGCCCGCGTGCACTGCGTTCCGCGCCAGTGTTGGCGATGGCCAAGGCGGATGCGATCGGGGTCTGAACAAGATTTGAGGCTACAGAACCGCGATTGTGCGATGCGGGAAGCTGAAGCAAAGTTAACGGGGCGACACCCGAGCGTTTCATGCGCTATATCTCCCGGCGAAATGCCGGGCCAAGGCCCGCGTTCACCCGCCGCTCAGCTGCCGGGGAACATTCTGAGGACGGTACGGGCTGGAGACAGGCCCACAATTTTCATGGAGGGACGCATGATCCGCAAATTGATGACCGGGCTCGCCGCGGCGATGTTCCTGGTCGGCTGCACCACTACCGACGACATTACCGGCGAACGCACGCCGAACCGCACCGCCAACGCGGCCATCATTGGCGCGATCGGCGGGGCCGCACTCGGCACGCTGGCCGGCGGCGATGATCGCCGCAACGCGCTGATCGGCGCGGGCATCGGCGCGCTCGGCGGCGCGGCGATCGGCCATTACATGGATCAGAACGAACGCAATCTCCGGCAGCGCCTAGCCGGCACCGGCATTGGCGTCACGCGCGTGAGCCAAGGCCAGATTCTGCTTAACTTCCCCGCCGACCTCACGTTCGATTTCAACGCCGATTCGGTGAAGGGCCAATTCGTGCCGACGCTGCGTAACGTCGCTTCGGTGCTGGGCGAATACCCGCAAACCACGGTGGATGTATACGGCCACGCCGATAGCGTCGGTTCCGATGCGTACAATCAGGATCTGTCGGAACGGCGCGCGCTCAACGTGGCGTCCGTGTTGGCCAATGGCGGCGTCATCCGCCAGCGCCTGATCGCCACCGGCTTCGGCGAAGGCCGCCCCATCGCTGATAATGGCAGCGACACCGGCCGCGCCCGCAACCGGCGCGTCGAAGTCTATATCAGCGCCTTCCAGGGCTGATCGGGCAGCATCAGCCTGCATAAACGCCGCCGCGCTTCAGGGCGCGGCGGCGCTTTACTTCTTGGGCTTAAACCCGTTGCGGACGGCGCTTCGCACTGGCGTTGCGCGGCGGGCCGTTGTTGGACCAGACGTCGTGACCCTTGCGGTCGCGGCGATCGCCCCGATCTCTGGCCTGGTTGTCACGCGCGTGGCTGTGGCCGTGCCCGTTTTGCTTTGGCTTGGCCCCGTGCGGCTTGCGCTCGCCGTGCTGGTTGCCGCGATTTTGCTGCGGCGGGCGCGGCGTGCGGTCGTCGGCGCCCGGCGCGCGGGTGGCGAGCTTGTGCTGCAGCACCGGCACCGGCTGTTTGGTGAGACGCTCAATGTCGCGCAGATAGGCGCGTTCGTCAGGCGCGCAGAAAGAGACCGCGACGCCGCCCAGGCCCGCGCGCGCGGTGCGGCCAATGCGGTGAACGTATTGCTCGGGCACGTTGGGCAGATCGTACTTGATGACGTGGCTGATATCGTCCACGTCGATGCCGCGCGCGGCGACCTCGGTGGCGACCAGCACGCGCACCCGGCCCTTCTTGAACGCATCGAGCGCGCGTTCGCGTTGGCCTTGGCTCTTGTTGCCGTGGATGGCGTCGGCGGAGAATTCCGCTTCCTGCAACCGCTTCACGACGCGGTCGGCGCCGTGCTTGGTCCGCGCAAACACCAAAGCGCGCTTGATCTTCGGGTCGGACAACAGATCGTGCAGCAAATCCTGCTTGTTGGCCTGGACGACGTGAATGACGCCCTGCTCCACCCGTTCAGCCGTCGTCGACGGCGGGGCGACGGCGACGCGTTCCGGCTCGCTCAGGAATTGCGCGGCCAGTTCGGCGATGGTGTTGGGCATTGTCGCCGAGAAGAACAGGCTCTGGCGCACTTTCGGCACCAAAGTGGCGATCCTACGCAGATCATGGATGAAGCCCATGTCGAGCATGTGGTCGGCTTCGTCGAGCACCAGGATTTCAACCGCATCCAGGCGCACGCTGCGCTGCGAAATGTGGTCGAGCAGCCGGCCCGGAGTGGCGACGAGAATATCGACGCCGCGGTAGAGCGCTTGCTTTTGCTTGTGCATCGAGGCGCCGCCGTAAACCACAGCGGTGGAGAGGCCGAGAAAGCGCCCATAAGCGCGGAAGCTTTCGGCGATCTGGCCGGCGAGTTCGCGGGTTGGCGCAAGCACCAGCACGCGCGCGCACTTGTCGCCGGCATGCTTCCGCGTTTCGGCCAGGCGATGCAGGATCGGCAGCGCGAAGGCGGCGGTTTTGCCGGTGCCGGTTTGGGCAAGGCCGATGAGATCGGAGCCGCGCAAAACGATCGGGAAGGCTTTGGCCTGGATCGGCGTCGGCGTCGTATAGCCTTCAGCCGCGAGCGCTTTCAGAATCGGCGCCGCGAGGCCGAGATCGGTAAATTGAGTCACAGGGATACTTTCAGCGCCGCGCGATCTCGCGCGGGCTTGGATGTTGGGAACGAAGCGACGGCGAAGAAGGGCGGCGAGCTTGCTTGAAGAAGCGCTCAAAGCCGAACGTCGATGGTGGCGTTCCAGGAGTGACCGCGTTCGCAAACAAGGTGAATTCACCCACGCGAACGGTCGCTAAGCGTCATATCGAGCGAAAAGGTTGAGAAGTCAATAACGATGGCCGGCGCCTGGGCTGCAACGGCGCATGGCTCGCGCCGCCTGGGCACTGGTTAGCGCGTGGGGTGAGGGGAGGAAGCGTTCACGCGAGCTTTAAGGCCGACACCAGATTGGCTTGGAGTGCGGCACCTCGTAGGTCCGGAAAGAGGTTGGCGAAATTGATGCGCATATCGTTCAGCTCATCGAGAGCGGATAGTGCGCCTCCACCTGGCACCTCGAAGCAAGTCAGCGCATCGCCCTTCCCGATTGACTCCAAGTATTCCGCCGCGCACGCGAATTCATTGTGGCGCAGGCGCGTGAACACACCGTCTTGCGATTTTTGCCAACGATTTACCGCGGTGAGGTCACTCAGCAATTCGAACTCGCCGCCCACCCAAAGGTCTGGCCGAGCGCCAAGCCTCCAAATTGCGACCGGTTCAATCGGCAGGCAAATCGCCGAGAGATTCAACGTGCCTGCCGTCAGTCTGCCGTCATTGGACAAATCAAGCGCAACAGTGAACGCAAAGAACGCAGCGATGTAAGGACTTATTGTCCAGTCTAGCAGATTGGAACAAAGACCATTGTGCCTAGCCAAGGCTTCGATGTCGTCGTCGCTCAACCTCGTAACATCGGCTCCAGGCAACCCCGTGGCCAAGCGTTTGAAATACTTCAGCTGACCATCGAAAACCGGTGATGCGTAATCCGCACAAACAGCGAATTCCGGGTTTTCCTGAGCGCGTTCGGAGCGCCGTCGCAATTGATCAAAACGCGGCCTCTTGCTCGGCGGTACGAGCGCCCAAGTTGCTTTCCCGTGGCCTCGGTAAATGGGATCGAGTGGAGCCCCGTCCTTTTGACGAAGCTCGGCCTTGTACTCGTCCCAAGAAACCAGTCTTCGTTCGACCAATGCTCGTCCCTTCACCCGTCCCGGATAAATCCGGGGCGACCTCTCCCCGGGAACGGGGAGAGGTGACGCTTTTGATTAAGCCGCCTTCTTGTCCTTCGCGCCGAAGCGCTCGTAGAAGCTCTCGCCCTTCGCCGCCATGTCGCGGAGCAATTGCGGCGGCTTGAAGCGGTCGCCGTATTTGGCAGCTAAGCGATCCGCTTCTTCGACAAATTT
>JANNFH010000215.1:0-6851 GCA_031379565.1 Alphaproteobacteria bacterium | reverse complement strand
CAACTCGAACGCGAAGGCAGTCGCGGCGCCATGCTTTGCGTTCAGTTCGCCTGCCAATTTTTCGGCGCCGACGAAATTGATGTCCGCCAGCGCCAGCTGCGCGCCTTCAGCCGCAAACGCGTGCGCCATGCCCGCGCCCAGCCCCTGCGCCGCGCCGGTGATGAAAGCCTTTTTTCCTGCGACGCGCCCGGCCATCGGTTGCTCCCTGTTTGTCACTGCTGCGCGGCTTCATCCATGAACCGCGCAAGCGCCACGTCTTTTGCCGTCACGCCGCCGGCATCATGCGTCGTGAGCGTGACCTCGACCCTATTGTAGACGTTTGACCATTCGGGATGATGGTCGTGCTTTTCCGCGTGCATCGCCGCGCGAGTCATGAACGCGAACGCGGCATTGAAATCGGTGAAGCGAAATTCCTTGGTAATCGCGTCGCGACCTCCAACCGCGCGCCAGCCGGAGAGCTGGGCGATTGCTGCCTGAGCGCCGATTTTGGGTGCGGGCATGAGTATCTCCTTGGCAGGCACACACTACGCCACGCATGAAAGCGCCGCCATCTTTCGATGGCGGCGCTTGTCTTGCTGCGCGCAGCGCCCCTTTGGGCTGCGCGTGGTTCGCCTGCTCGTCTCAGCGCGCTGTCTCGCCCTTGCCGAGCTTGGAGTTCCAAATCCCGTAAAGAAAGTAGACCAAAAAACCGATGGCGAGGTAGATCAGGAAGAAATTCCGGGTCGGCACGTGCGCCATCAGCGACATCAACAGGAACAGGCACATCAGCGTGCCCAAAATGGCCACGGGCATCATCACCCAGCCGGGCATCTTGAACGGTCGCTTCATGTCGGGCCGGGCGGCGCGCAGATACATCACGGTGATGCAGATGATCGCGAACGCAGCCAGCGTACCGACATTGGTGAGGTTGGCGAGTGCATCGAGGCTCATGAAGCCGGCGAAGCCTGCCGCCAGAATTCCAACGAGAATAGTATTCACCCATGGCGTCTTGAAGCTCTTGTGCACGCTGGCGAACACGGACGGGATCAGCCCGTCGCGCGCCATCGTGTAAAAGATGCGGGTTTGCCCGTAGAGCAGCACCAGCATCACCGAGGAAAGCCCGGCGATGGCGCCGATCTTCACCAAAGTCGCAAACCACGGCAGGCCAATGGCGTTCACGGCCAATGCGATGGGCGCTGGATTATTCAGCTCAGTGTAGGGGACGATGCCAACAAGCACCGCCGAGGTAAGGATGTAAAGGATCGTGCAAATGATCAGCGATCCCAGAATGCCAATGGGCATGTCGCGCGAAGGGTTCTTCGATTCAGCGCCTGCAGTGGAGACCGCTTCAAAGCCGATATAGGCGAAGAAGATGGTGGCGGCGCCGGCGATCAACCCGCCAATGCCGTATTGGGCGGTGTTTTGGGCGGTCACGACATTCCACAGCGCATCGCCGATTTGACCCCACAGGCTCATGTCGGAGCCGGCGGGAGGGGGGGGCACTTGTGCGGGGATCAGGGGTTGCCAATTTTCTGTGTTGACGTAGGGCGCGCCGATAACAATGAAGGCGATGACCACAGAGACTTTGATCACAACGACCACGTTGTTGACAGCGGCTGATTCCGAAACGCCCACCACCAATAGCAATGTCACCGCGGCGATGGCGACCAGCGCCGGCAGGTTCATCACGCCTGCCACTTCAGCGCCCGTCACCGCGTCTGTCACCATCGTGCCAGGCGCGGCGGTAAGCGCAGCGGGAATGTTGATGCTGTAATCGTGCAAGAAACTGACCACATATCCGGACCAGCCGACTGCGACCGTCGATGCCGCAAGCCCGTATTCGAGCACCAGCAGCAGGCCCATGATCCAGGCGACGATCTCGCCCATTGAGGCGTAGGAATAGGAATAGGCAGAGCCCGACACTGGAATGGCCGCTGCGAGCTCGGCGTACGCCAGGGCTACGAGCGCGCACAACGTGCCGGTGATGACGAAGGAAATCATGATGCCGGGGCCGGCAAATTCCGCCGCCGCTCGGCCTGTCAGCACAAAGATGCCCGTGCCAATGATGCAGCCGATGCCGAGGAAAATAAGGTTTAGTGGTCCGAGCGTCTTTTTCAGTTCGCTGCCCGCGTGCTCAGCGTGCATCTGCTCGACGCTTTTGCGAATGAAAAGGCGACCGAGGCCGCTGGCCCGCTTGGCCGCTGGTGCGTTTGTGGTGGCCACGTGATTTCCCCCTTGGGCAGTTTGTTTGCACGGACGCTAGACGAGGGGGGCGGGGCTCACAAGCGGCAGTGAGGCGCTAAGCGCCTCTATCCATCCCCATCAAGGGGAGCGATTGGCGCCCAGCGCCGCTGGGATGGCCCACCCCCGCCTCAAGCAAGCGGCCAGAACCGTATTGCGCAGGAGGCAGGCGATGGTCATCGGCCCGACCCCGCCGGGAGAGGGCGTAATGGCGCCGGCGACTTCCTTCGCTTCTGCGAAATGAACGTCGCCGACCAATTTGGTCTTGCCTTCGCCCTTCTCCGGCGCCGGCACGCGGTTGGTGCCCACATCTATAACGATGCCGCCGGGACGCACCCAATCCCCGCGCACCATTTCCGGGCGCCCGACCGCCGCGACCAGAATGTCCGCGCCGCGACATATCATGCGCAGATCACGGGTCTTTGAATGCGCGATCATCACGGTGGCGTTTTGTTCGAGAAACAACAGTGCCGCCGGCTTGCCCACCAGGATCGAGCGGCCAACCACCACGACATTGGCGCCGGTGAGGTCGGCGCGCTCAGTCCGCGCCAGGATCACGCAACCAACGGGTGTACAGGGCCGCAACCCAGGTTTTCCGAGCACCAATTTTCCGGCGCTTGATTCAGTTAGGCCATCGACGTCTTTCAGCGGATCGATGGCGGCGAGCACCGCCGGCTCGCGGATGTGCTTGGGCAGCGGCAATTGCACCAGGATGCCGTCAATGTCGGGGTCGGCGGATAGCTGCGCCACCCGGGCGATAAGGCCTGCTTCCTGTGTGTCCGCGGGCAAGACGATTTCAACCGAACGCATGCCGGCGGCTTCGGTCTCTTTCACCTTGGCGCGCACATAGACTTGGCTCGCTGCATTGTCGCCGACCAGCACGACGGCGAGCGCAGGTTGGCCTGGCAGCGCGGCAACGGCGCGGGCTATCTCTGCGCGCACGCCTGCCGCGATCACCCTGCCGTCGATGAT
The DNA here is from genome assembly GCA_031379565.1 of Alphaproteobacteria bacterium. GTDB lineage: Bacteria > Pseudomonadota > Alphaproteobacteria > Caulobacterales > Aquidulcibacteraceae > Vitreimonas. The sequence goes on along the minus strand of JANNFH010000215.1, from coordinate 3,659 downwards.
GCGTGCGCTCATGATCCTGCCTCGGCTTGCCTTAGAAACACCGCCATCTCGGCTTCGCCCACGCCCTCAATCTCCACCAGCTTCAGCCGCGTTGTCATTCCGCGCGTGACGCTCACCTTCGATTTCGCCAGGCCAAGCGCCGTGGCGAGCAAACGTTCGAGCGCCGCATTGGCTTCGCCGTTTTCCGGCGCGGCGCGCACGCGCGCCTTGAGATACAGCCCCTTGTCGTCGCGCGCCACGCCGTCGATGCGGTCCGCGCCGCCTGAGGGCGTAAGCCGCACGCGCAGCCTCAATAGAGCGGACTGCCAATCAGGAGGCCGCCGATCCACGGCAGCAATTCGCGCAAGAACTGAATCAGCAGCAACAGCACGAGCACCGAAAGGTCGACCCCGGCGATCGCCGGAATCAGCCGCCGCAGTGGGCGCAGCAGGGGGTTCGTCACGCGGGTAGTGAATTCGAAAATTGTTCCGACAAACCGATTGCTGCGGCTGACGATGTCAAACGCGAACAGCCAGGAAAGCACCACATGCACGATCAGAACCACCAGGATCAGACCCAGGATCGCGTCGACGAGATTGAGAATGGCGGGGATCATGGAGGCGTCCGGCGCCTGTGCAGGCGAGGGCACGTCTAATCTGCTTCGCCAGGATTCGGCAACTGCCATGCCCCGCGCCGGTTGACGCTTCGTTCCGCCCGGCTCTATATCCCGCGCTCCCGGAAATGCCGGAAGGGCCCGTAGCTCAGCTGGGAGAGCGCTGCGTTCGCAATGCAGAGGTCAGGAGTTCGATCCTCCTCGGGTCCACCATGTCATCCCGGACGCTGAGAGCAGCGAAGCGATCCGGGACCCAGGGGTTCCAGTCACGACATTTTGTTGGTCTGGGTTCCGGGTCTCGCTTCGCTCGCCCGGAATGACAAGCCGACACGATGCTGGAAATCTCGGATCTCACCTATCGCGTCGCCGGGCGCGCGCTGTTTGACGGCGCCAGCGCCTTTATCGCTGAGGGGTGGAAGGTCGGGCTCGTCGGTCGCAACGGCTCTGGAAAGACGACATTGCTTAGGCTGATCCGCGAAGAGGCTGGCAAACCGGGCTCTTCCATCCGCGTCGGTCGCGGCGCCCGGTTGGGATTCGTCGAGCAGGAGGCGCCGCAGGTCGACACGCCGTTGCTCGATGTGGTGATGGCGGCGGACGAGGAGCTGACCGCGCTCAGCCTGGAAGCGGAAACCGCGACCGACCCGACCCGGATCGCCGACATCCACACCCGCCTCGCCGAGATCGACGCTTACAGCGCCGAGGCGCGCGCTTCGGCCATTCTCGCCGGCCTCGGTTTCGCGCAGGACGAATTGCGCCGCCCTTGCCGCGAGTTTTCGGGCGGCTGGCGCATGCGCGCGGCGCTCGCCGGCGTGCTGTTTTCGGCGCCCGAGCTGCTCATCCTTGACGAGCCGACCAATTATCTCGACCTCGAAGGCGCGGCTTGGCTTGAGGATTATCTTGCCCGCTACGAACACACCGTATTGGTGGTGAGCCACGACCGCGAAATGCTCAACCGCTCGGTCAGCCACATCCTGGCGCTCGATGACGAGAAGCTCGAAATTTTCGCCGGCGGCTACGATGCCTACCTGAAAAAGCGCGCCGAACGCTTCACGCTGCAATCGGCGCTTAAGGCCAAGCAGGATGCGCAGCGTGAGCATTTGCAGGCCTTCGTCGATCGCTTTCGCGCCAAGGCGTCGAAAGCGCGCCAGGCGCAGAGCCGGATCAAGCAATTAGAGAAGATGCAGGACATCGCGGTCCCGCTGGAAGACCGCACCCTTCCGTTTCACTTTGAGGACCCCATCGAGTTGGCGTCGCCGCTGGTGGTGCTGGACGATTGCGATCTGGGCTATGTCGCTGGCAAACCGGTGCTGAAGGGCGTGTCGTTCAGGCTCGACCATGACGATCGCATCGTCGTTATTGGCCCCAACGGGCAGGGCAAGACGACTTTGGTGAAATCAATCGGCGGGAAATTACCGCTGCTCTCGGGCAGGCGCACCGCGTCGGGCAAGGTCACCATCGGCTATTTCAGCCAGGATCAGCTCGACGAACTGCGCGCCGGCGAAACCGTCTTGCAGCACGTGCGCGACCTCGAACCCACTTGGGCGCCGCCAAAGGTGCGCTCGTTGGCCGCGCGCATGGGCTTTGGCGCCGAAAAAATTGACACCAAGGTGGAACGCCTGTCGGGCGGCGAGAAAGTGCGGCTGCTGCTTGGGCTGATGGCGCATGCAAAACCGCACGTTTTGATCCTCGATGAACCCACCAGCCACCTCGACATCGACAGCCGCGAAGCTTTGATTCACGCCATCAATGAATACCAGGGCGCCGTGCTGCTCATCACGCACGACGTCTATCTGGCCGAAGCCTGCGCCGACCGGCTCTGGCTCGTGCACGCGCAACGGGCGCGCTATTACGAAGGCGACCTCGACGACTACCGCGATCTGGTGCTAAGCGCCGATCGCCCGGAAGAGCACGGCGGCAAGGCACCTGTTGTTGAAGAGAAGCCGATTGCGCCGCCGAAGAAAAATACCTTTACGCTTAATCAACGCTTGGCGAGCGCGGAAAGCGCGCTTGAAACAGCGCAGGCAGTATTGGCGCGGATCGACGCCGAACTGGCTGATCCCAATCTGTTCGCCCACGACCCCGCGCGCGGCGCTGCGCTTGGAAAGCAGCGCGCCAATGCGGCGGCGCAACTGGAGCTTGCGGAGGCTGCTTGGCTGGGGGCAAGCGAGGCTCGCGGCGGCTAACGCACGTTGTAAACAGTTCGTTCACCTTGCGGCGTGCGCTCATGAGGAGATCATAAAGCAAATCCTGCTAACGAAGGCCGAACCAATCGGCGTTGAACGGCACGATGAAGGCCTCAGCAAAGCAATTCATGAACAGCGCCGCCTGGCGCGCCTGGCTTACGGCCGGCGCGCCCATCATCGCGCTGGTGCTTCTCGTCTTCGTCTTGGCGGTGGGCTTGCTTGTCGGGCTTGCGCGTCAGCAGGATCGAGAGATCGTCGCCAGCACGCAGCGGCTCGTATCCAGCACACTCGACGCGCGCAGGGGTGGGCTTGCCGGCCTCGCGTTGGATTACGCCAATTGGGATGACGCCTACGCCGCCATCACGCTGGATTGGGACGCCGAGTGGCTGGCGAACAACTATTATTCGTCCGTGGCCGATGGGGTTATCGTCGCTCGTGATGGGTTGCGGCGTTACACTTGGCTGGCCGACGGCGCTACCGATGAGCCAGACGAAGCGGTCCGCGCTGCAATCGAAGCGGCGTGGAGCGTGGGTGGCTTCGAGGGGCTGGCGACCGCACCAAGCGCGGCAGAAACGTCGGCGCACACCGTAGCGGTGGCCGGCGATCGCTTGGCCCTGATCGCGGTCGTGCCCGTGGCGGTGGAAGACGATGCCGGACGGATCGCCAACGCACCTGCGGGCGCTGCAGATTATCTGATTGCGGTTCAGGTCCTTGACCTGAGCGAGATTTCCGAACTGGGCCGATTGCTCGGATTGCAGGGTCTGTCGTTCACTCCCGCCTCATCTTCGGCGCCAGAGACAGGCGTTGTTTTGCCGATATTGGCGAGCGACGGGCACGCAGTGGGTTGGTTTGCTTGGCGCCACGAGCGGCCCGGCAGCGCCGGG